>JAZRIL010000021.1:0-3992 GCA_045645285.1 Elusimicrobiaceae bacterium
AGTTGTCCGCCGACCCCCCCAGCACATTTTTCTCCCCATGTCAAGACGGAACATCCGTTTGCACAAACATTTGTACGATTGTGAAACATCCGTGAAACATTTAAACCGATCAAGACCAACCCGAACCGCATCCGCGCCGGATCCGGACCAGGCCAACGGCCAACCGGTAATATATGTATTGACAAATGTATATACAGTCATTTATAATCGAATACGGAACTAGTTAAACCCGTGAAACAGATGAAATGGAGGAAAAGATTATGGGTGTAGCTGATAAAATGAATAAAGGTGGTTTATTTACATTTCGATTTTCGGAAGGTAATGAACCAAAGTTTATCAATGCGGAAGAATTGGCAACCATGGACCCGGAAGGAAAAACGCCGTTTGTCGTTCGGTTAATGTACATTAACAAGGGCGGCCAATTTGGTGAACACGGAGTATTAGCCGGAAACCTGGGTAAAGATGAATTGTGTTTGGATTGTCCAAGCCATATGACGGATGATATTAAAGATTGGATGAAGGATCCGGAAATTGCAGCCCAGGCGAATGGTGGAAAACTTGGTGTTGTCGCTTATAAGTATGACACCAAGAATTCAACCAAGGGATACGCGTTCGGATTGCGTTTCGTTGATTTACCATAGTATAATTACATATACTTTTCATGTTATGGAGTGCGGCCGGTTATAGGCCGCGCTTCGTGTATAAAGGAGGAAAAAAACATGGCTTTATCGTTAGAAGAATTATTAGGAAAGGGATTTACCAGGGATGATATTATGAAGTTGGCCGACACAGGCGCGTTTGGATCCGGCGCACCTGGTGAAGAAAAACCCGGGGAAGATGAAAAACCGGAAGAAAAGAAAACGAAGGAAACCGGCGAAAACATTCCGGCGGATGCTACAAGTGCGGCACTTTCCATGATGGTTAAAATGATGGAAAATCAAAATGCAATGATGCTTAAAATGATGGAATCCAAGACCGCGCCGGAACCGGAAGAAAAAAAGGAAGAAACCGCGGAAGAAAAGGCGCGCAAATATTCCGACGAACAATTAACGAAAGCGTTACAAAGTTTGAATATTCTGAAAGATGGTGATACAATCGATATAGGATCAGCCGTTGAAAAAAATATTGAAAATAAGATCATCGGGAAATTGGGCGCAATGGCTGGTTTTACGGTCGATGATGAAGAAAAGAAATAATAGGAGGGTTTGATTATGGCAGATTATACCGATATTTACCAAATTGTTAATACGGTAAATAAACAGATCACCGGTCAGAACGCTATAACCGCCGTGGATGCTACAACATTTATCGCGGTTGGTAATCAGATTTTGGTTGGTTCCACCGATAATATTTACCGTGCAATTGCCGGAACATGGGCTAAGACCATTTGGGCGGCACGCGCATACACTTCCGGCGTTATGCGTTCCGTAGAAGTAGACGAAGAACGTTGGGGCGCCGTTATGCGTAAAGTATCTTTCTTGCCGCTGGATTTCGAGAAATCCAACAATTGGAACACCGATATTGATACTACCCAATTAGACGATGGCAATTCTATCAATCCGTTTGTGATCCGGAAGGCTAAGCCGGTTTCCTTCTATTTCCAGGGTAATAAGACTTTACAAAGTCACATTACTCATTTCCGTGATGAATTGGAAAGCGCGTTGGAATCCGAATCCGCTTTTAATGAGTGGTATTATGCCAAGATGGTGGAGTATTTCAATGACATTGAAACCAAGGATGAAACCGAACGCCGCTTGATTGTTTTGAATTTCATGGCCGGCGCTAACGAAATGAATTCGTCTGTATTGGATCTTACCGCCACTTATAACACCGAGAATGGAACCGCATACACTAGAAGTCAGCTTCTTACTACTTACGTAGATGATTTTATGAAGTTTGCGGCCGAGAAAATCAAGGTTGCTTCCAAGGCAATGAAGGATAGAACCGCGCTTTATCACGCGAATGTTACCGGACAAACTTTGCTTCGTCATACTCCAAAAGAGTTTCAAAAGGCTCTCATGTTTACCACATTCGTAACAAAGGCCAAAACGCATGTTATGTCCAGCGTATTCAATCCGGAATATTTGGATATTGGTACATATGAAGAAGTTAATTTTTGGCAGAATCCTCTTTCACCGGCAGAAATTAACATTAAACCAAAGATCCTGGATGTTGCTACCGGTGCCGCCGTAGATGGAACCGCACAAAACATTCCTTATGTTGTCGGATTGATCTATGATGAACGGGCGCTTACCATTGCAAATAAACGTAGATCTTCCGGAAACATCTTCAATCCTGGCGGTGATTATACCAATGATTATCTACATTGGTTAAAGCGATATAATAATGATTTCACGGAAAATCACTTATTAATCGTAATGTCCGACGGTGGAAACTCCAAGGCCATTTCTGACGCGTCTATCCCGGTTGAATCTTTCGACCCGAAGGATGATGTTATGGACCCTAACGACCCGGCGGCAATGGAAGAAATCACAACCGGCAAAAAGAAAAAATAAAGGTTTTGCTTCTTATATCTCCGATGAACGGGGGCGGGTTCGATCCCGTCCCCTTTATCGTTATTAGGGGGTTTTTATGGAACTTCGATTATGGAAAAATGTAAATAAAAAACGAAATTCCACGCTAGTTATCAACCGCACCCCGGATGCAACCATGGATGTGGTTTTAAAGGAAGATACCAGCGTGGACACACCAACATTCTTATTGGATAATGTGGATTTATCCGTGAATTATGCTTGGTGGGAAGGCCGTTTCTATTTTGTAGATGATATACGCCGGGGAATTTCGCACCAATACGAATTAGAGTGCACCACCGATTATTTGGCTACATTCAAAAGTTACATCTGTGATTACACCGCGTTTGTAGAGCGTAGCGCGCATACCTACGATCCGTTAGTTGTGGACGAATCGATTTCCACCGAAGCGAAAATCGCTTATTCCAGCCATGAAACAATTAATTTAATGTATTCGTTAGATAATCCAAGTGGGTTTTTAAATCAAACCGGTTGTTTTTTGCTTCGTGCCGTTGGATTAACCGGTCAAGATGTTAGTTCCACGGGTATAACAACATACATCCTGGATGATAGCGACTTGGCAACGGTTTTCGATTTCATGTTTACGGAAAGCAATTTCTCGGATGTACTTGTGGATATGGCGGTAAAATCATTTTTCAATCCATTTCAATATATTGTTGATTTGCGATGGATACCGCTAGCGAAATCATTTTTTAACCCGCAAACCGGCGCCGTTGTTTCCGGCCCGGTAAAGTTTGGATGGTGGACCGTACAACATGGCGGCGGCGGGGTATTTAACACTTATATTTTAAAAGCGCAAGTGTTGAACAAAAGTTTTTCGCTTGCTTGCCCGCCTTCCAAATATGGTAACGGCGATTTTCGTCGGTTCGATTCCAAATATACGCAATTTAAGGCGTATATTTTTGGAGTTGGTACCATTGATATATCACCCGTGGACGTTGTTTATTCCGACACACAACAATTTGAAGGCTTGCAAATTGGAATGAATATCGATTTTACAACCGGTGAAATGATGACGCTGGTTAGAAGAAGCGATGGAACACACCCGATCGGCGAGTTTAAAAGCCCCTTTGCTATACCGATACAGATTTCCCAGGTTAAAAGCAATTTGTTCGATAGTGCAATGAATACGTTGATAACCGGTGGAACATCTATCCAGGCGGCGGCCATGGCAAGAAGCGCGGCGGGTGCCGAGATGTCATTAGTTGGCGGCACAATTAAAACGATAATCAATGTTATAGAAGGAATCCACGCAGAAGTTGCGGCCGGAATCCAGGGCAACGGAACCAATGGAAATCGGGCTAGTTTATTACAAATGCCGTATTATATTTTATATTTAACGGCTTATAATTCATGTGATATTGCCAACGTAGTAAATGGCCGCCCGCTTTATCGTAATGTGAAAATATCAACGCTGGGTGGTTACACAAAATGCGCCGG
>JAZRIL010000022.1:0-46730 GCA_045645285.1 Elusimicrobiaceae bacterium
CTTAGAAAGAGGAAGATTCCCGACTACATTCCTCGGGAATGACCCTTTATTTTCATTTAAACTACCTTTAAAACTACTTTTGTTTTGCATATATATCCCTCCACAGGAAATGAGTATATGCAAAGTCTAGCAAAAAAAAAAAACGAAGTCAAGTATTATTTTTTACCGTCGGAAAAACGTATTAAATACTTGCACCGCGCTATATCCCGGACTACAAATTTCCGGGATGACGAGCGCGGTGCGACGCAAGTCTTTTTTGTGCCTTTTAAAAAAACAAAGCCCTCCCCGAAATCTGTCATCGGGGATGACAACGCTTTTTGATACCCCTCACGCCTACCCCGGCAAGGGGGTTAATTTACGCCGCACTCGTCATCCCGGTCCCGGTCCCGGCCAGTGGCAGGCAAGACAAAGATATAAAAAAAATACTATACTGATTTTGTGAAGCATTTATTATTGGTGTTGATTTGGATACTGTTCCCGATTTGCACGTCGTATGCGATAACAACGCGGGAGCAAACGCAACAATATACCCAACAAGCCCAAGGCACTTTGCGTGCCATTGCCCGGCAGTTGGGGCGTTATTATGCCGTGCATAAACATTATCCGTCGGCCACGATTTTTGGTGCTAATTTTGAGGCAATCGGCATGCGTGAACCGCCGTCCCGGATATGGGATTATTTTTTTCAATGCGGCCTAAATACGTGCGACATTTACGCCGAGCATAAACGCAAATATTATTCCCCCGATGATTTGGAAGGTATTACCCCGCTTTTACGTCTGAAAGTTCGCCGCACGCAACCCGAATCAACCATTTACGTGGAAGCCCGTTCGTTATGGTTTATGCAAAAAAAAGACACGACCGTTTTAATGGAGCAAATCTACGCCGCCCCTCGGGAAGTATGTATGTATTTCGGCGGGCAAAAAGATAAAGAACTGGGTTGTATTTTAAGCCGGCAATAGAATTCCCCTCCAACAATTCTTTAAAACATCCCTCGGTAAAACCGAGGGATATTTTTGTCCCATAAAATAGGAACGCCCAAATCATACATTGAAAATTCCCCCTTGACAAACCAAAAAAAAAAACGATAATAAAGGGACAGAAAAAATATATAAGGAGCAAAAAATATGAAAAACAAAACTAATAATTTGTCATTCCCGCAGGCCGCTGGCGGGAATCTTCCTCTTTCTGAGTCGTTATTAAAAGAGGAAAAACAGCCTCATTTCATTAAACAAGTGGAAGATGCCCGACAGAAACATTCGGGCATGACAACTAATTTTATGGGTTTTACGCTCATTGAACTACTCGTCGTCGTTTTAATTATCGGCATTTTGGCGGCCGTGGCCTTGCCGCAATACACACAAGCCGTCAACAAATCGCGGTTTGCTAATTTACGCAGCACGGCCATGTCGTTGGTCAAAGCGTCGGAAGCGTATTTTTTAGCAAACAATACCTGGGCAACCGACTTTGATTCTTTGGCGTTGGATTTACCCGCTGGGATGACTGTCTCAACAGTAACCGGCGGTACTTGCGGTGTAAACAACGATATGTATTGTTGTATTATTCCCAATGCCAGTTTTTCCCCCGCCATTATATGTGGACGCAATGATTACACCTTTGCATTTCACATATTATCATCCTCCAGGACATCCCCGGAATGGATCTCTTTCTGTATTGCCGAAAAAACCAATACCAAAGCCGTTAAATTATGTAAATCTTTGGGAACAGCCAATAATGAGTGGCCTCTTTTCACTCCTGAAGGATATAAAACCGAATATAGGTATTACATACTCAATCAATAACTTGGCGCAAAAATAGGGTTGTATGAAAAATTTAATTGATTTGTCCCATGGCTCTTTCAATGCCGTGGGATAACAGGGTTTCTAAGGCAGAAACGGCTTTTTCCAGTGCGGGGGCTAATACTTCTTCATCCGCGGCGGAAAATTTGCCGAGTACAAAATTGACCAGGTCTATCTTTTCGGGTTTCGGGCCGATACCCACGCGAAGCCGCACAATATCTTGCGTGCCTAACTGCTCAATCACGCTTTTCATACCCTTTTGACCGCCCGCAGATCCGCTCTTACGCAAGCGCAACTGCCCCACAGGAAGCGCCACTTCATCAAAACAAATTACGCAGTGTTGCGGCGCGATTTTATAGAACCGGGCCAGACTGCTAACAGCCCGGCCCGATTCATTCATATAGGTAAGCGGTTTTAACAAATAGACATCTGTTCCGCCCACACAAACTTTGGCATATTCTCCCAGTTTTTGCCAGGGTTTCCACTCAGCCCCCCACTTCTTTGCAGCGGCGTCCACCACCCGAAATCCGGCGTTGTGGCGCGTGCGCACATATTCGTTACCGGGGTTACCCAGGCCCGCCAGGAGAATTGCCATAGATTATTTCTTAGCGTCCTTGGCGGCGGCGTCTTTGTTGTCCTTAGCCAAGTTGCCTTCTTCGTCCTTCTTACCCTTGGTAGAAGAACTTTCCGGTTGGGCGGCTGCCGCATCCGCAGCAGGAGCCGGGGCCGGCGTATCATCTTTCGGAATAGCCAAGTGTACCACCGGTGCTTCGGCGTCCGTAATCAGTTCTACGCCTTCGGGCAGTTTAATATCGCCCGCCAAGATACCTTTGTTAATCGTCATGGGCGTGATATCCACCACAATTTCGTGCGGGATAGCACTGACCAAGGCGCGCACTTCAATTTCGCGCATAATGTGTTCAATGATAGCACCGTATTGAGCCACATCGGCCGGCGTACCTTCCAGTTTGAGCGGAACAACGACGTCCATTTTGTCTTTCATGCTGACGCGTTGAAAGTCGGCGTGAATGGGTTTATCGGTGACGGCGTGGAATTGCACTTCTTTCACGAGCACCAATTCTTTGGCACCGTTTAAGGTCATTTCCACCAAGGTGTTTTTACCGGCTTTCATGATTTTTTCCAAATCTTTTACGGCTACGGTAATGCTGACAGGTTCTTTGTGACCGCCATACACGACGGCCGGGACTTTCTTTTCCGCACGAATTTGGGAAAGGGCCCCTTTAATGCCGATGCCTTCGCGGCTGACGGCTTCTAGTGTTACTTTTTCCATGTGTTTCCTCCAATTCCTTTTAAAAAGGGTTAATTGAACATATCGCTGATAGAACGGCCGTCGTGATTGCGTTTGATAGCATCCGCTAACAAATACGAAACCGACAACACGTCCACTTTCGGTCCCAAGTCACGCATCGGTAAAGAGTCGGTAATGACTAACTTTTTGATTTCGGACTTGTTGATCCGTTCCATCGCGTTGCGCGAGAGCAACCCATGCGTACAGGCCGCATAGATTTCCCGTGCCCCGCGTTCTTTGATTTTTTGGGCTACGGTCGTCAGCGTACCGGCCGTATCCACGATATCATCAAAAATGATGGCTACTTTGTCTTGCACGTCCCCGATGACGTTATACACCACCGCTTCGTTGGGTTTCGGGCGGCGTTTATCAATGATCACCAGCCCCGCGTCCATACGCGCGGCGAATTTGCGGGCGCGTTCCACGCCACCCACATCCGGGGAAATAACCACAATATCTTTGCGATTAAATTTATCAAAATAATCTAAAAACACTTTGCGCGCCCGCAAATGGTCCACGGGGATATCAAAAAACCCCTGGATTTGCCCGGCGTGCAAATCTACCGTCATGATGCGGTCGGCCCCGGCTTCGGCAATCAAATTGCTGGCCAGTTTAGCCGTTATCGGCACACGCGGGGATGATTTGCGGTCGGCGCGCGCATAACCAAAGTACGGGATAACTGCCGTAATTTTGCCGGCGCTGGCCCGTTTAAACGCATCAATCATAATTAAGAGTTCCATCAAATTTTCGTTGACTGGCGGGCAAGTCGGCTGGATGATATAGCAATCGTGCGCACGGACGCTTTCCAAAATCTGTACATCAATTTCGCCGTCGGCAAACCGCTCCACGCGCAGTTTCCCTAAATCCATATTCAGGTGCTGACAAATCTTCTGGGAGAGCGCGATATTGGCATTCCCCGAGAAAATACGTAAGTCCCCGTTTACACTTTTAGTCATTTTTTTTGACCCCTTTGTTTTCTAATACGACCTGGCGCGACCGGGCGATACCGAGCGACTGCGCCGGCACCTCTTTGGTGATAGTTGACCCCGCACCGATTTTTGCGTACTCATGCACCGTTACCGGCGCTACAAAATTGACGTTGGAACCCACAAACACGTGGTCCTCAATAATAGTTTGGTGTTTATTTTTACCGTCGTAGTTACACGTAATCGTCCCGGCGCCCACATTCACGCCCGCTCCCATTTGCGTGTCGCCAATGTAACTTAAGTGGTTGACTTTACTGCCTTGCCCAATAACGGATTTTTTGACTTCGCTGAAATTGCCTACTTTGGCCCCTTTCTTAAGCACCGATTTGGGCCGCAAATGTGCATAAGGCCCCACTTGGCACGTTTCTTCAATAACGGATTCTTCAATATATGTACCCATTTTAAGCGTCACATTATCGGCAATGGTAGAGTCCTTTATATAGACCCCGCCTTCAATGACGCAATTTTTGCCGATGACCGTTTTACCTAAAATATACGTGCCGGGATAAATAACCGTATCGGTGCCGATTTGGGCTTGCTCGTCTATATATACGTCATGCGGGTTAATAATCGTTACGCCATCTTCCAACAGTTGCGCGGCTTTGCGAGCGTAAAGGATTTGCCCCGCCTCAGCCAGTTGCGCCTTGCTGTTGACGCCCAACACTTCGGTAAAGTCCGGCGCGGTAAACACGTGGACGGGTTGGTTCATCTGTTTAATTAGAGAAAGCGTATCGGTCAAATAATATTCGTTTTTCGGTCCTTGCGGGGTAAGTTGGGACAGGGCCGTTTGCAATAAACCGGATTTGAATAGATACATACCGCTGTTGATTTCGGTAATTTTTTGGGTTTCGGCGTCCGCGTCGGCTTGTTCCACAATGGCCTCAAAATCGCCTTGTGTGTTACGCACGATACGCCCGTAACCAAACGGATTGGGAACATGTACCCCCATTACCATAGCACCGCTGTCTTGCGTTTTGAAAACGCGGCACATTTGTTGCAAGGTTTCGGCCCGTAACAGCGGGACGTCGCCGTTTAGGATAAGGATATTTTCAAATTTTTGGAGTAGCGGCGCCGCGGCTTTGACAGCCGATCCGGACCCGGTCAGTTCCTTTTGCTCCACAAATACGACGGGAGCCGTAATCCCCCACGTTGCCAAATTATCTTTAATATGTTGCATCACCTGGCCGGCCTGGTGCCCTACTACAACACCAACGGCCGCCGGGTTTAAATCCTGGGCGGCTTTTAAGATATAAGAAATAAGCGGAAGTCCGCAAACCGGGTGTAACGGTTTGGGAAGAGGGGATTTCATGCGCGTGCCTTTGCCGGCCGCGAGAACTAACACACACAAATCTTTTTGGGCTACCATTTTGTTTAACTCTTGCCTAAAAATTACATAGATATTATAACAAATTGCCAAAACCTGTGCAAACAACGACTGACAAACCGGTAAACGCAAGTTTGCGCCCCTAATCGTCAGCGGTTCAAGGCCTCGCGCCCGGCCTGGCAAAGGTCCTCTCGCTCGTCATTCCGCAGCGTCTTAATGCGGAATATAGCGAGGGGCCCTTAACAAAGGTCTTGACAAACCAAAAAAAAAAACGATAATAGAGTGTCTGTTAAAAAATAAAGGAGCAAAAAATATGAAACAAGAAAATAATAATTTGTTATCCCAACCACCCGCCCCGTTATATTCCGCACTAAGACACTGCGGAATGACAAACGGGGCGGGGTGTGGTTTCCCCTCGCCCCTTGCGGGAGAGGGTGCCCGGAGGGCAGGTGAGGGGTATAAAAAAGCATTTACGCTGATAGAATTATTAGTTGTCGTACTCATCATCGGTATTTTGGCGGCGGTGGCGTTGCCGCAGTATCAAAAAGCGGTATTGCGTTCCCGGTTTGTGCAACTAGTTACTACCAATGAGGCGTTAGTAAAAGCACAAAAGATTTACCACCTGGCTAACGGCGCGTACGCCACTTCTTTTGACGAATTAGATATGGATTTAAATAATACGGGGATTGTCCGCTGTTCACTTTATCAGTCCAATTCTTCATCTTGTCAACTATATACAGACAATACCCAAAGTAAAATTCTGGCCGTGTTAGAAGAAACTTACGAAACAGGTCAACAATATTGCTGTTCGTATAAAGACACCAACCACCAAGCCGGGCCCATGTGCGCGGCAGAAATGCATACAACCTCTTGGTATCAGGGATGCGGCGGGGACGTTTGTCATTGTTACAGGAAGAACTAATAACTTCGTTCCGGTTAATGAAATGTAGCGGGGTTATTGTTGAGATTGCCAGTCTGTTTCAGCCGGTGGCAAAAGACTAAATAAAATATACGCGCTGAGCATTTGAAGCGTAAAAGAAAGTGAAATTAAAATATATTGGTAGACTTTGGCATATTCCAGGGACGGTTCCGGCCAACAAAAATACACCACATGACCCAAAAAACGCACCAAAGGCATGAAGGTAAAATCGGCCGTAGTAAGTAGAGCCATTATCCCCTGCAGAGCAGCGAGTACCCACACCAACCGTTCGCGGCATAAAATAAAAACAACCTGCCCCGTGTATAAGACGAAAAACCCCAAATGCAACCGCCACAAAATCCCGCCTTGGGCCCAATCCTTGCAAATAAGCCCCGCGTTGGTCAAAGCACCTAACGCGCAAAAGCACAATACGGCTTTTACCCAAGCATTAAGTCCCCAAAAAGAATCCGTCCATTTGGTCATATCAGTGGTTTAAGGTAAGTGTTTTTTTACGGGCATGCACCGCCAACGCCAGTTCAATCAGCCCGTCTAAAATTTGGGCGTAATTTTCCCCGCTGGCTTCAAAAAGTTGCGGGAACAAACTGGTTTGGCTCATACCGGGCAGCGTGTTAATTTCGGAAAAATAGTACGCGCCGTCTTTATCCATCAAGAAATCCACCCGCGCCAGCCCACAGCCGTTGAGCACGCGGAAAATAGTTTGGCTGTCGGCGCGCATACACGCGGCCGTGGCCGCCGGGATATCGGCAGGCACGCTGGTTTCACACCCACCCGCCACAATATATTTGGCGTTATAATCAAAAAACTCGCCGGCCACTGTACGCAGTTCCCCGCAAGCGGAAGATTTCAAATTTTCACGTTCGCCGTAAAGTGCACAGAAAATTTCACGTGCGTGGTCCACCCCTTTTTCAATCATCACATCTGTATCAAATTGCAAAGCAAACTCAATAGCAGGTTTGACTTCTTCCCACGTTTTTACTTTACGTACTCCGACGGAAGAACCCAACCGCACCGGTTTAACAAACACCGGAAACCCTTGTTTTTCCGTCCACGTTTTCAAATCTTTTTCATCCCACGCCGTTCCCCGGTGCACGGTGTAAAACGGCAATACCGGTACGCCCGCTTGCCGGGCAATAAGTTTGGAAATCAATTTATTCATTCCCATCGCTGAAGGCAACACGCCGCACCCCACATACGCCGCGTCCAGCGTTTCCAAAAATCCCTGCAATGTCCCGTCCTCACAGTTGGTGCCGTGAAGCACCGGGAAAAACACATCTATTTTTGTTTGCCACGAACCGTCCAACGCGCACAAATTGGTCTGCGGGGTGAGAATAGGCGAAATGGGTTTATCGTCGGGGTGGGCTTCCCCACATTCGTTTTGCAAAAACCAATACCCCTGTTTGTCAATAAAAACGAGGTGGATTTGATATTTATCTTTTTTTTCTTGTAACAAGCGCACCACGGTTTGCGCGCTGTGTACCGAGACTTCGTGTTCGGTAGATTTTCCGCCGTATAAAACGGCCACTTGTAAACGCGACATTCAACTAGTCCTTAATAAAGGCCTGATTTTCACCAGGCCAAATTTGTTAGCGGTCTTCGTTAAAAATAGACCACTTAATTCGTCCGATAAAGTGATCGGTTTTTTCCAAAAAATCTTCCCCGTCCAGCAGAGCCGGTTCGGGTTGCGGTTCCGGGTCGGCCACTTTGATTTCGGGCAGGTCGGCCTCGGTTCGCACTTTGGGTTTGGCCTCTTTGTTGATTTCCACCGGGCTATCCACGCGGGCTTCCGGCACGGCAGATGCCGGTTTTTCAGCGGGTTTTTGGGCCGCGGGCTCGGCAGTTTTTACCTCAGGCGCCGCAGGCGCGGGCTGGGCTGCTGCCGGTTCTGCCTGTTTAGGCGCAACCATCGGCGTGGGCGGTATCGTCTCCATCCGTTGCAACCGTTCTTTCAGTTCCCCCTGGCGTGAAACCAGTTGCTCGTTTTGGTGTACCAACTGTTCGGTTTGTTCAAAAAGGAGCGTCTGCTTTTCGGTCAAGCGGGTATTTTGGAAAGACAACTGTTCGTTTTGCTGGCCGAGCACTTCAATTTTTTGTTTAAGTTGCTCAATGACCGCATCGTTACCGTTGATTTTTTCAACAAGCGTTTTGAAATTCTTTTCCAACTGGTCTTTCTCGCCGCGCACGGCATCCAATTCGTTTTGGGCGGCTTGCAATTGTACGGTCAGTTCGTCGCGCTGGGTTTCCAGCGAACGGATGGTATCGGAGAAAATGGCCTGTTGGTTTTGGCTTTGCAATGTATTGTTGTCTTTTAACGCATTCATTTCTTCGCGCAAGGACTGGAGTTCTTTTTCTTTTTCCTCCAAACGCACGAGCAATTCTTCTTTTTCCGCCGCCGCCGCGTGGAGTTTGATATTTTCGGCGCGCAACGTTTCAATTTCCTCTACTTGTTTCATACACGTATCGGAAATTTCTTTCAGTTGCGTTTCCAAACTGTTGACGCGCTGTTCATATTCCTGGCGAATAGAAATAATACGTCCTTCAAAATTAAATGATTTAAACCGCGCTTCGGCCTGCGAGAGTTGGTTACGTAATGACAAAATTTCCTTGGCTTGTTCGGCGGATTTTTTAAGCGCCTCGTTTTTTTCTTGTTGGACTTTTTTAATCTCGCGGTCCAGTGCGCTGTTGACGGCTTTTAATTGCGAGGCCTTCTGGTGCAAACTGGAAATAATGCGCTCTTTTTCGGCCTGTTCTTCTTGACGGCGGCGCTCCTGGATTTGCCGGTAGACTTCGGGCTCGTAGTGATGAATCGGCTCGTGCGTAACGGGCCGGGGGAGCGCATCAAAACTGCGTTGTACATCGGGCTCGTGCAGGGCATAGGAACGGTCCTGCTGGGCACGGGTTAAATTTTCCACACTGGCGCGCAAATTAGCAATAGAAAAGGATAAATGTTCAAGGAACGAATCGCGGTCTTTTTGGCGTTCCAAGTGTTCGCGCGTATGGGCCAGTTCGGACAAAATCACTTCGTTTTGATGGGCGGAAACGTCAAATTTTTCTTCCAACTCTTGCACCTTGCGCTCTAATTTTTCAAAAGAGCGTTCGTACTGGGCCGACGTATCGGGCGCCGTATTTTCCCGCTGGGAAGCAGGCGTAAAATTAAAAGTGTTTAAGTTGGGGTCTTTAAATTTCTCTAAAAACTGGGCGATATCGCCTTGTCCGTTGGAATTATTTTCTACTGCCATAACGCTCCCACAAAACAGAGTATATCTTCATTTAACCACAATAACGGGGGCGCTGTCAATGATTTTTAGGACGAACAGCCCTACTTACAAATTCCCCCCTTGACAAACCAAAAAAAAAACGATAATAGAGTGTTAGTAAAAAAACAACATAGGAGCAAAAATATGAAAAACGAAAAAGCATTTACGCTAATAGAATTGTTAGTCGTTGTCCTCATCATCGGCATTTTGGCGGCGGTGGCTCTGCCACAGTATAAAGTGGCGGTGGTAAAGGCACGAACGGCCAACATGTTACCGCTTATCAAAAATATCGTTGAAGCCGAAGAAAGATACTATCTAGCTAACGGAACATACATTCACGGAGACTGGGAACTGGATATTGAACTTCCAAATGCCTGTGAAAAAATCTCAGGGACCAGCACCACTTGGAAATGCGGAAAATATTTTTTGGTTGATTTCCATGGAAGTTTGAGCGGGTTCAGTGCCTGGTACTGTCCGGACAATAACACAGGATACTCTTTATGCACTGCCCGGGCAGATTTTCAGATAGTAAAGTATTACCAAAATACATCCTACGTAGATGCCGGGAAATGGGAATGTAATAAAAAGAACAACTCCGCTTTGGGCAAACAAATTTGTAACTCACTAAAACTCAATTAGTTGTTTTCTTACTTCGCCCACGAGATAAAACGAACCCGTTACTAAAATAACCTCGGCCTGTTCTTGTGCACGCGTGAGCGCGGTAGAAACGTCCGAAATAAACTCCCAACCGGGCGGCAACAAGGGCGCGATGACTTGTTCCCCCGCCGCACGCGAGAGAAATTTCTCTATATCCCGCATAGCAACCCTGCGGGATGACGAGAGAAATTTCGGCGAAGATACCGCCGTTACAATGCCCGCCTTAAAATGCGCGGATAATATAGCAAGCATTTGCGGATAATCTTTATCTTGCATAAACGCACAAAGCACCGCCGCGCGTTTTTGGGCAAACGGCGTCGTCCGCCAAAACGCGAGTAAATTTTCCATAGCGGGCGGGTTATGCGCACCGTCTAAAATAACTGTTTTTTTGCCGCACGAAAAAATTTCAAACCGCCCCGGCACAGTTTCTTTTTCCAAACCGCGTGGCAAAATCTCGCCGGAAATTCCCAATAAATTCGCCGCGCGGTGCACCAACTGTTTATTTTGTTCTTGCGCATTTCCCGACGGATTTTTTGTACATACAATTTCCAAAGGGGCATTTTTTTCGCGGGCCGTTTCTTGCACCACGCGCGCGGCTTCAGGCGGCAAATAACCACAAAGCACCGGCACCCCGGGTTTAATAATTCCCGCTTTTTCAAACGCAATTTTTTCCAAACTGTCGCCTAAAATATGGGTATGGTCTAGCCCAATGGAAGTAAGAATAGAGAGAACGGGCACGCACACGTTGGTCGGGTCTTTGCGCCCGCCGAGCCCCGTTTCCAGCACGACGTACTGCGCCTTTTTTTCGGCAAAATACACCAGGGAAGCGGCGGTTAAAATTTCAAATAAGTTCAGCGGCTCTTGCGCTTGCGCGAGCACTTTTTCCACCGCACTCATCAAATCTTCCGGGGTGATTTCTTTTCCGTCAAGTTGGATTCGTTCCGTCGGGGAAATCAAATGCGGCGAAATGAATAGCCCCGTCTTTTTCCCCGCCGATACTAGCACGCGCGCCAGGAGCGTGCAGACAGTACCTTTGCCATTCGTGCCCGCCACGTGAATAATTTTGTATTTTTTTTGCGGATTATTTAACCGCGCAAGCAGTGCCTTAAACGCAACTAAACCCGCCCCACGGTTACACGCGGTGCGGGTTTGTAACTGTAAAAACCAATCGTTAAAATTCATCTTTATCGGGGTTATAGCGGCGGATATCCGCGCCCAACTCGGTCAGTTTTTCTTCCAGCCGTTCATAGCCGCGGTCAATGTGATACACGCGCTCCACTTCCGTCTCGCCCTTGGCACACAGCCCGGCCATGACAAGCGCAAAGCCGCCGCGCAAATCGGACGATTGCACGTGCGCGGCTGACAATTCTTTCACGCCCGTAATACGCGCCAAACTTTTTTCCGTAGAGATTTGCGCGCCCATACGCACGAGTTCCGGCGCGTGCATAAAGCGGTTTTCAAAAATATCTTCGTCCACTTCCGCCGTACCGTTGCACAGCGTCATCAGCGTCATCCACGGGGCCTGCAAGTCCGTGGCAAAACCGGGATACGGTGCCGTCCGCACGCGCAAAGGTTTGATTTCTCCGTCGTAAGCGTGCACACGCACAAAATCTTTACCGATGTCTAACTTAAATCCGGCTTCTTGTAAATCATCCCACAAAATGGCGTTATGTTCCGGCACGCAACCCTCTAAAGTTACTTCTCCGCGCGTGGCCGCGGCAGCCAGGGCGTACGAACCGGTTTCAATGCGGTCGGCCACGACGGTATGTTCCGCGCCGTGCAACGCCTTCACGCCGCGCACAACGAGGCGGCCTTTGTCATCACTGTGGATATCCGCTCCCATTTTATTTAAAAACGCCACTACGTCGTCAATTTCCGGCTCTTTGGCTACGTTTTCTAACACCGTTTCGCCGTTAATCAAACACGCGCACATAAGTAAATTTTGCGTGGCTCCCACGCTGGGAAAGCGCAGTACAATTTTGGCGGGAGAAAGTTTCCCTGCGCGAATCACAACGTTGCCGGCTTTTGTTTCGCACGTGGCACCCAGTTTTTCAAATCCTTTTAAATGGATATCCACCGGGCGCACGCCGATAGCGCACCCGCCGGGCAGTGGAATTTCCGCCTCTTTAAACCGCGCAAGTAGCGGCCCGGCTACCCAAAAACTGGCCCGCATTTGTTTGACTAACTCATAGGGTAAATTATTTTTAAGTTGTCCGTTGGCTTCAATAGTAACGGTATTTTTTTGGTAGGAAATTTTTTTGCCTAAATACTCCAAAATTTTAAGCGTCGTGCGCACATCGCGCAAATTGGGTACGCGGTGGAGCACGCATTTTCCGTCGGTCAGTAGCGTGGCTACCAAAATAGGAAGTGCCGCATTTTTACTGCCGCTAATTTGCACCACGCCTTGTAATTTTTTACCGCCGCGAATTAAAAAACGGTCCATAGGTAACTCCTAAAAAGTTTAAATTTTTTGTGCCAACACAAAACGCTCTATTCCCACTATATCTTTTTTGACGACGGCTTGCCAACCGATTTCCGCAAGCCCCCGCGCTACGGCCGCGGCTTGCCCTTGGCACAGTTCCAACGCCAGCCACCCGCCGGGGTTCAAATAATCCGCCGCTACCGAGCACAACGGCCGCACAACATCCAGGCCGTCTGCACCGCCATCCAAGGCCAGGCGCGGTTCTTTTAATACTTCTTGCGTCAATGTGTCTACAATTTGCGAAGGAATATAAGGCGGATTGGAAATAATTAAATCAAACGTGCCCGTAACACTTTCCCACAAATTGCTTTGCGCCAGTTGCACACGCTCGTGCAGGCGGAATTTTTTGATATTCTCCGCGGCCACCGCGAGTGCTTTTTCGCTAATATCCACCCCCAGCACCCGCGCCCGGGGAAAGCGCCGCGCCAACGCGCACGCAATACACCCGCTACCGGTGCACATATCTAAAAAGGTATATGCGCCTTTTTTGTCATACAGAGCCAAAACAATTTCCACCAGTTCTTCCGTTTCCGGCCGGGGCGTTAGGACGTCGGGCGATACAATAATGTCCATCCCGTCAAACGGCTGATAACCTACAATGTGGGAAAGCGGCTCCCCGGCGGCCTTGCGCGTGAGGTATTTTTCATATAAGGCAAGTTCGTTTTCGGACAAAACATAATCGCCGTGGGCCAGTAACCATGTGCGCGTTACATTCAGTACGCACGCCAGCAACCACTCGGCATTGGCTTGCGGCTCATCGGAGCCGGACCGGGCAAGACGGGTAACAGCATGCGAAAGAATTTCGGCCAGTTGCATTAGAGTTGCAAGTTTTTAAGTTTTTGTTCTACACGCCATGCGCGTAAATCTTCTAGCACGGGCTCAATGTTTCCGGCCATAATTTCCATAATATTATGGTAGGAAATATCGGTGCGGTGGTCGGTTACGCGGCTTTGCGGAAAGTTATACGTGCGGATTTTTTCGGAACGGTCCCCCGTGCCTACTTGGCTTTTTCGCTCGTCGTAAATTTCTTTGTTACGTTTTTCTTCTTCTATTTGGTAGAGTTTGGCGCGCAGCATAGCCATGGCTTTTTCGCGGTTGGCCCCCTGGTGGCGTTCCTCGCGGCAGGAAACAACGATACCGGTGGGTTTGTGTAAAATACGCACAGCGGTTTCCACTTTGTTGACGTTCTGTCCGCCGGCTCCACCGGAACGGCACGTTTCCATTTCCAAATCTTCGGGGCGGATTTGGATATCAATTTCTTCGGCTTCGGGCATGATGGCTACTGTAACGGTGGACGTATGCACACGGCCGGAGGTTTCCGTATCCGGCACGCGTTGCACGCGGTGCGTACCCGCTTCCATGCGTAGCCACGAGTAGGCCCCGTCCCCTTTAATAAACATGCTGACGTATTTACAACCTTTCAACCCGGTAGGGGTATATTCTAACAGTTCCGTCCCCCACCCTTTGGTTTGTGCGAAATGTTGATACACGCGCAAGAGTTCCGCCGCAAACAACGCGGATTCTTCGCCGCCGGCACCGGGGCGGATTTCCAAGTAAATGTTTTTGGAATCGTTGGGATCGGGAGGAATGACCAAAATACGAAGTTGCTTTTGCAAGACGGGCAATTTTTCTTCCAGTTCGGCCAGTTCTTCGGCGGCCATTTTGACAAGTTCCTTATCTTCCCCCGCTTCAATTAGCGCGCGGTCATCCGCGATAGATTTTTCTACGGCGGAAATTTCCTGTTCTTTTTCAATAATGGGCTTTAAATAAGCGTGGCGTTTGGCTTTAGCCGCCAAATCCGCCGCCGACAGATTGCCACTGGAAAGGTCTTTTTCCAACTGTTGAAACTCAGTAACGTATTTAGATGTATCCATAATATCCCCGGTATTTTACATAGAAAAAAGAGCAGACACTTGCGGTGTCTGCTCTTTTAAAAACCTGACGCTATTTAGCGGTTTCGGCCTTAGTTTCTTTTTTGGCCGCGGCTTTTTTTGCCGGTTTTTTAGCGGCCGTTTTTTTGGCGGCGGCTGCCGGTTTGCGGGCCAATTTGGCTTTGGCTTTTACTTCGGTTTTGGGTTTGCGGACCAACGTTTTGCCTTCAGTTTTGGCATAGCGTTTGTTGAATTTGTCTACCATACCTTCCGTATCCAAGAGTTTTTGTTTGCCCGTGAAGAACGGATGGCAAGCGGAACAAATGTCCAGTTTTAAGGTTTTAGCGGTAGAGCGGGTGGTAAATTTATTCCCGCACGCGCAAACGACTTCTACAAAGTCGTACGTCGGATGAATTTTTTCTTTCATAGTTTTTCCTCTAAAAAATGGTTCAGCCCACAAAGGACTTCTTGATTATTATAGCAAATTACAACGGAAAATAAAAAGAAAATTACATCCCATGACAAGAATAATACCCTTTAGACGTATTTTCCCCACAACTAAAGGCGCCCGGTAAACTGCGGCATACGGTTTTTCCCGCCGCACCGCTGCCCGAATAGGCCCGGCATAACGAATGAGCACCACCCCAATTACAATGATTAGGCTCATTATCCAAACATAAGTTATACATCATATATAGGGAATTATCCTTATCCACCCAATAAGTGGCAATTTGAGAGTCCGATGCAAACACATAATAATCTCCCACCTTATACGCATCCCGATTGGAAAACGGCTCTACAACCTGTTCTCCGGCGATATCAATATCCACATCATATATACTGGGAGCATACGCATTATTGGCCATATAATAGCGCTCTTGGGCCGACTTAAAACTTTCGGCTACCGTAATCATACGCGCATATTTGGTTTTTAATACGGCTACTTTATATTGCGGGAGCGCCACGGACGCCAAAATACCAATGATGAGTACGACCACCAATAATTCTATTAGCGTGAATCCTTTTGCACTTAAAATGCCCGGCAAACAATTTTTCTTTTTCATATGTATCCCTCCACAGGAATTTAACATATGCTTATTAAAGCAAAAAAAAAAACAAAGTCAAGGGGTTTGTTTTTCACGACGGGAAAATGCAAAAAATAAATTCCTTGGGAAACAGAAACGTATAGCAACGATATGCCAGCAATGCAATTTATTTCACGCGTTGGGATAATCTTTCGGCGAGTGATTTGGCAAAAAACAACTGCACTTCGTTTAACGATAAATTGCCCACCATACGTCGCAAGAATGCTTTGCGTTGGTCGCATGTTAAATCGGGGCGGAGGTCCGCTTTTTCACAAAGCGTAAATAATTTTTCTACCAAAATTTCTTTTTGCGCGTCGGTCGGTGCGGCGGCTATGTGAGAGCCGGCCGTGCGCAAAGGCACAAAATCTGCGCGGCGGGAAAGTTCGTAACACGTCAAAATAACGGCTTGCGCCAAATTGATAGAGGGCTGTTTGGATACGGTGGGGATATTTAACACCGCCACACACCGCTCAATATCCTCGCCGGAAAGTCCCGTTTTTTCGTTCCCAAATACAAGTGCGATTTTTCCTTCCGGTGCATTCTCTAAGCGTTTATTTAAGACGGGCAGCGTAACAATTTCCTGCTCCAAATGCCGGTTGCGAAGGGCCGTAGCCGCCAGCGAAAACGACGTATCCGCCAATGCCTCGTCCAATGTTTGAAATTGCACCGCACTGTGCATAATATCTTCCGCTCCTACCGCGCTGACGGCTTCGCGCCAGGCCACGGCAAATGGGTCTACCACGCGCAAATCGGACAAGCCGAAATTCGCCATGGCACGCGCGGCGGCCCCAATGTTATTGGGGTCGCGCGGACGGACGAGCACCACACAAAACGATTTCATTTATGCAACGCCTCCGACCACGTTTCGGCAAATGTCGGGTGGGCAAAAACGACGTCTTTGAGTTGAGAAAGCGTAAGTTGCGCCTCCAGCGCTACCGCCGCAATATGGATTAATTCGGAGGCATGCGCTCCCACACAAACAGCCCCGAGCAGATTGCCCGTCTTCGCGTCGCTCGTCCACTGCACATATCCTTCCGTTTGGCCTTGCGCCACGGCACGCCCGTTGGCCAGGAAAAACGACTTATGCACTTTTACATCTATCCCCTGCGCGGTTGCTTGCGCGGCGGATAAACCGACAGAAGCAATTTCCGGCGTGGTATACACCGCGTGCGGCACACGCTCGTTGTGATACACCGCCGACACCCCGCATAAATTGCGAGCCGCCACTTGCCCTTGGCGCGTGGCCGCGTGCGCCAGTTGCAGTAAGCCCGTTACGTCACCGGCCGCGTAGATATTGTCTTTAACTTGTAGGGTTTGCGGATTTACTTGTATCCCTTTGCGCGTGGCAGAAATACCCACCCGTTCCAAATGCAGTGTACTTACATCTACCGTGCGCCCGATAGCGGCAAGCACTTGCTGGGTTTTGATTTTTCCCCCGTCGGAAAGCGTCAGTTCAAACCCGTCTTGCGTTTGCACCACCGACGCCGCACTTACGCCCAAATGAAGATTGACTTTCCGTTTCGTAAATGCTTGAAAAAGCACGCGCGAAACGCCCTCATCTTCCAGCGGCAACAACCGCGGTTGCATCTCAATCAAGTGCACCTGCACACCAAAGGCCTGCAAGAAATCAGCCATTTCACAACCGATAACACCGCCGCCGATAATAGCCATGGAAGCGGGCAATTTTTCCATTTCAAAAAAGTTGGCATTATCGTAAATTTTTCCGCGCAACGGCTCCAATGCCGGCGGATAAAACGCTTGCGAACCGGTGGCAATAATGGCTCCGTCAAACGGTAATTTTTGCTCGCCTTGTTCCGTTTGCACCGACACTGTATGCTCGTCTGCAAACGAGACCTCGCCGCTAAGCACCGTGATATTGGCTTTTTTAAGTAGCAATAAAATACCTTGGGTCAGTTTTTGGGTGGCTACTTGTTGGCGTTTTTTGACTTGATTAAAATCGCGGGCCTGAAATAATTGTTCGGCCGACACTTGTGCGCCTTCCCTGCTCAATTCTACCGCCGAAAATGCCGTTTGAAAACGGTGCGCCGCCTCTAAAAACGATTTGGACGGGATACACCCGCAATTTAAACACACTCCGCCCAGTTTATATTTTTCAATCAAAGTCACTTCCGCCCCGAGTGCGGCCGCTTCCAGTGCCGCCGGATATCCCGCCGGGCCACCGCCAATAATTACTATTTTTTTCATACGCCCCCCTTGCTTAACACCTCATAACTTTATTACCATTGTAGCATTAAACGTAGCATCGTAAAAAAGGAAATTACAACTATGAACACATCCCCTCACACCGGACACCGCGCCAGACTCCACCAACGCGTCAATGCATCCGGCATGGATTCTTTTTTAGATCATGAGTTTTTAGAATTACTGCTTACTTACGCTATCCCACGCAAAGACACCAAATCTATCGCCTGGGCCTTGCTCAAACGGTTCGGTTCGCTGGCCGCTGTGTTAGACGCCGACCCCGCCAACTTGCGGGAAGTGCCCGGCATTGGCCCGCATTCGGCCCAACTGTTGCAAATCGTCCGCGAATCTTTTAAAAGATACTCCCGCGACCACTTGCCCAAACATACCCAACTTCGCTCGTTGGATGAGGTGTTGGATTATTGCAATTCTTCTTTGGGCGGGAAACAAGAAGAATTTTTGGAAGTGATTTTTCTTTCCGTGCGTTGCACCATTATGAATACGCGCCGTTTGGCGTGCGGCTCTATCGCCACCATTACATTAGACCCGCGCCAAATTGTGGAAATGGCCCTCAAAGAAAAGGCCTCCGGCTTAATTGTCGTACACAATCATCCGTCCGGAAACCCACACCCTTCTGCCGCGGATATCAATTGGACCAAACAATTGGAACAAGCCGCTAAAGTGTTGGGCATAACGCTGTGGGAACATATTATTGTTTCCCGCAACGCCCATTTCAGTTTCCGCCGCAGTCAATTATTGGAAGAACCCAAAAAGAAACCGGCCGAGTCCACTTTAACTTAATTTTCCCGCGTGTAAGTATAGGCAAACACACGCTTGGCTCCGGCCGCTTTCAGTGCTACCGCACACCCTTCCAATGTAGCGCCGGTTGTGGCTACATCATCTATAAGCAAAACAACTTTTCCCTTCACCCGCTCCGGATGCGTACACGCAAAAGCACCGTGCATATTGGCTAAACGGGCCGTGCGCCCGAGTGTGGTTTGGCTGACTGTGTCGCGCGTGCGTACCAATCCATCGGCCGCCAACGGCATCCCCGTATGGTACGAAAAATGGCGGGCCAATTGTTCACTTTGGTTATATCCGCGTGAACGCTGCCGGGCCGGAAACAAAGGCACCGCCACCGCCACTTCCGCCGCGGCCAGTTCCGGATAGCGGGAAAAATTACGCGCCATTTGAAGGCCCATATCCCGGGCTAAATAATCCTCAAAGGCATATTTGAGCCCGTGTACCAACGCGCGCGAAGGCGCATTAAACACCCACGCCGAACGGATCAAACGGCACTTATACTGTTTGGCTTTACTGCCGCGGCACGCGTAACAATGCGCCCCGCCCGACGGCAAATTAACCCCACAGCGCAAACAAAACAACGGCCCGGGATGCACGAGTTGTGCTGTACAATCCGCGCATAAATACGAAGTTGCCAAATAAGACAAATCCCGCCCGCAGCATACGCACGTACGCGGAAAAAGCAAATGCAACATCCCTTGTAAAATTTTGTTTTTCATCCGGTTAAAATTGTATCGTCATGTTCGCGGCGATGTTGTAGGCGGTGTAATCTTCCGTCTTGACGTAGGCATGTTCCAACACCGTCAGCCCGCCCGATAGCGTAAAACGCAAATTCTGCGAAAATTCATAATCTAGCGACGTAGTAACATCGTATTTTTGATAATTCTCCCGCACTTCCAGGGCCGAGCGTTTATCGGTAAAACTCAAATTGGTGTTCCAAATAATGCGGTTGGTGGCGGAATAAATCCGGTTGATAAACGGCAATTTGAGCCCGTGCGGGAGGTTGAAGTCCCAACGTAAGTTCAAACTGGGCACCGTCTCTTGTGTACTTTGGCTGAGTTGTCCGTTGACTAACCATTTATCATACGTAATATACGTTATTTTAGGCGTCAAACGTAGCGATTTAATATAGAAAGAAGTTTGGGCCGATAAATTATTTTCGCGCTGACGCTCCAAACTGGTATGCAAGCGCAGGTCGTCCTTATTGGTTTCTTTACGCTGGCCGTTGAGCACCGTATCAAAACGATTGAACAACATAAAGCGCAAATCGGCACCGTATAGAATCGTTTGTTGTTCATCGGTTCCGAGGTTGGTTTGTTCCACCCAACTGTACTGCAATTTTAAATTGCTGTTGGATAGCCACCGCGAGGCAAAGAAGAATTTTTCCAAATCGGAAATAGAGAACGTCAAATCCGGCAACGTCATGCTGGTAGAATTATACATCGTGCCGGTTTGGTCGTTTTTCTGCAAAGTTTTACTAAAGTTGTTAATAACGGAAATGGTTTTAAGCGGAGCGGCTACGCCGGCAAATTCGTATTTGGAAAACGGATTCCAACGCTGGGTAGAGGTAAACGTATCGCGCAGTGTCATATTGCGGCGGTAACCGTAACGGCCTACTTGTTTAAATGAATCCCCGCGAATCCACAGTTCCTTGCGGGAATCAAAACTGCGGTCCACATCACTCCACGCGTCGGCATCCTGGATGCGGTAACCCGACGATACCACCAGCGTGCTAAACAGTTTGCTTTGCGGCAACAAATCGTTCCCGTTAATCGTCAACGACACACTGCCGTCGGCATTACGCGTAATACTTTTCACATCGCCCACCCCCACCGTTACATCCGTTCCGGCTTTGGTGGGTGTTTTGGCGGTCAAGTTATTATTTTCCACCGTGCTAATGCTGTAACTGGCCGACGGGGCAAGCCACCTGGCAATACGCCAGGTACTGCTGAGTCCGGCGCGTTGCGTCATGGCTTTGGGGTAATGGATTTTCGTATCGCCGGACGTTTCGTAACGGGTGCGGTCTTCCGTACTTTTACTTAAACTATACGACGGGATAATATTGAAATTGCGCGTAGGTTGGTACGTAAACTTCATATTCATCTTGTGGGTATCTTCGTCGGTATTATAATACGTGGAAGATTCCGCATGGCGCACACGGTCGTAATCTACGGAGGAGTTAGTCCAGTAATACCCGGCGGAAATGTTTTTAAACGACCCGGCCGTATGCGAGAGCGTGGCTCCGTACGTATGTGCATCGTCTTTCCGTTTCATCAACTGGTAATCAGTACGGTCTAAGGTATATTCCACGCCGATTTTGGGCAGATTTTCTTTGATAAAATCCCCACGCACGGTAGCATTTTGCCGCTCTACCTTGCCTTTATCTAATAAGGAAATCGTGTTGTAGTTGGTGGTATCGGTAATCAGCGGCGTGGTGACTTCACTGCGGGTAAACCGGGCCGACATCGGAAATTCTTTCACACGGTCTATCTGCAAGGTATATTCTTCTTCGGTCGTTTCCTGATTTTTGGTTACGGCGAGCGGCGTTTCAAAATTGCTGTCTTGGTGTTTATACTTGGCGCCGGCACTTCCCCAACCGTCCCATTTTACAGCCACGTCGCCTTTGTACGCCTCGCCGATAAGCGTAATAGCATCCGCCAAGTGGATCACATTGAGCCACACCTCACCCGCACTGCCGGGCGCTCCTTGCGGCCGCTGCATACCGGCCAAAATCAAACTAATTTCACGGAAATTGAGAAGTCCGTTCGGAACGCGGTAATTCACCACTTTCACCCCGTAAGCCGGGTTGGACACGTTCACAAAAGCATCGGTGATACCGTCGCCGTTGGTGTCCACCATTTTGACAGAAATAAGCCGCCAGCCGTCAAAATTAAGCGGCACAATAATTTTATCGTAATTGTTTTGCGTACCGACTTTTAAGAAAAATTCGGATCCGGCATTGGCGGCTTTGCTATGCAGTAAAAACCGAAATTCGCGATGTTGGGAAAAATCCATACTTCTAAAATTGCGGTTGGTGTAACGTTCGCCGGTGGACACAGGGGCGGCGGGGTCGTCCACCACTTCGGCCAAACCGGTTGTGTCAAATTTCAACCGCAACGCCTGGTCCAACACGTTGGCAGAATCCAACGTACTGCGGTAATTTTGGAGAGATCCGTATAAGTAATTAAACACGGTTTCTCCGTCGCCGGGGGAATTGAAAATCGGCTCGTACGTGGTATCGTCCACGTTGTTAATGCCGGAAACGGACAACTCATCCGGTGCGGCCGTGGTATTCCACGAAGTACCGGACAAAGCGATATTGGCAATTTTAATTTGCCCTTTAAGTTTAGTGCCTTTTTTAAGCGTAATACGCAAATGACGCACCGCCGTCCATTGGGATTTATCGGCAATTTGGAACGGCATGGAATAAGTTTGCCACGTTGGATTATCGGCCACGTTGCCGCCACTCATGCCCTCAATGTTAGCCCCGGCAAAACCGAAGTTTCCGGCCCCTCCCCACACGGCCAAAGTGTCCGGCGCATCAAACCGACCGTTTCCGTTTAAATCCTGCGTATCCAAGCGGCCGTTGGGTTGCGACTCGGGATTGTAAAGGTTATGCACAAACGGATTGTAACGTTGCTGACTGCCATCCGGATTTTTATACAGCCAACCGATATCTTCATTCGGGGCCAAACTGTTGCGACAATAAATATCTTCTGTTTTCGGCACTCCGCTGCCACATTGGGTGGTCATGCCTCCGCTACCGTCGGAATCTTCACTGATATTACCAAACGTAAAGTTCACTTGCGGGCCGCCTTCCTCGCCCAACATCGTCAGTTCAAACGAGGTCTTGGAAGATAAATCTATCCCGCTTGTGCTGAGCGGATAGACGATAGAAACTTCATCGCGCCCGTCAAAATCTATCCCTTGGGTAAAGTCGTAATTCAACACGAGGACTTGTTGTTTATCGTTGGCATTGGCGATGGCGTGCGGATTGATTTCCAAGGCGGGTAAATCTTGGCTATCCCAGCGGATGGCGTCTAAAAAGTTAGGTTGGTTGTTGGGGTTGGCGGCAATCAACCAGTCTTTAAAAATCATGGAGCCGCCCACTTGCTCACTCGTTTCATTCATGCTGTCTATCATGGCGTAGCCGAACATGTTTTGCTTTTTCTGACTGCGGGCGGCCTCGGCACTAAAAGCCACGTCTACATTATCGGCCAGTTTAATTTCCCGTCCTTTCACATCGGCCCCGTACACCAACAGTTGCTTACTGTACGCGCCGACCTGCGGCACCGTAGCCGGCTTTTCGCCCCCCTCTTGAATGAGGGTGGCCCCCATGACGATTTTGTCAAACAATTTATAATCCAGCCGCCCGCCAAGCACCGAGTTATTGGAACTGCTGCCGTTCACGGTATCGTACGTAATATCAATAATGGAATTTTCGGTAATTGCCTCGGCTTTGTAGAAAGTGATAAAACCGGAAGTGTAGTCAATGTAGTAGTCGTTATTGCGCGCCAGCGGACGGCCGTTTAATTTTACGTGCTCGGATTGCACCACAATATCAGACTCAATAAAATACGTCTTAACCGTGGACTCATACTGAATTTTAAACGTGCGGTTACGCGCCGAAACCGGGGTCGGATTATACAGCCCCATATCATCAGTCATACGGTTTTTAAGTTCAAAAATACCTTGATCAAAATCCATGGTAATCGTGGTGGGATACACTTGTTGCGGGGAGGCCGCTTCCCCGACGGCTTGGCCATTCGCGTCCAACAAGGCCAGCACGAAATTCCCCTTACCGTTATCTTCCGTAATGTTTTGTGCGCCGATACGGTAAAAAGTTTTCATTTCCAATTTATCATCCGTTTCGGTAGCGGAACCTTCCCACGATTTGTCGTTTTCGGTTTTGATAATTTTAATGGTGTTGGGGGTCGTACCCATTTCACTAAGCAAGTGGCCTTGCGGATTGCGGTAATCTACGGCGATCACGCTTTGGGCCGTAATGGAACGCTTGAACGTAATAATTCCGCGCGCATAATCTATGGTATAGTCCACCCCGCGGGTTAAGAGTTCAAACTGGGCGGTATACACACGCGTACCCAAATAATCGGTGGCGTTTCGCTCTTGCGGCACGAAAGTATTGGAAGTGGTGTTACTGTTTAAATAAATTTCTTCCGTGCCGGGAGAAATGGAAATGACATTGTTTTTCCAATCGGTGTTGGCATCGGGCTGAAGTTGGGGATCGCCGTGGATATTACCGCCGAACGTCAAATCGTAATAGGTACGCCGCATATAACCGGTATCGTCCACCGATACAATCTCTTGCACGCTGGAGCCCACGAATTGCTTTTGTTTACTCGTGCCTTTGGTTTGCGAGCCAATCACATACAGGTTGGCATTTTTATGCTGCAAGTGCATTTTAGCCCCGAAAAGTTGTTTTTGATACGCGATTAAATCCGTTTGCGGCAAGGCCAAATTGATATCACCAAACTCCGCCTCTTGTACCAGTTCCCCGGGCTTGCCGCGATAGGCAACAGACAATGTTTTTTCTTCCTCGCGCTGGTCGTCGTAGTCAATATCCACAAACACGCGGTCCATAATTTTACCCTGCATTTTGAGTTGCATTTGCTGGGTCATTTCCACGTTGCGCTGATCGGTGTTAGACGTACTGGCGCTTTTGGAGGCCTCTTTAAATTTTTTCTCGGCCATTTTAAACCCAAGCACATAGCGGCCGGTAAGCGCAATACTGGTGCCGTAAAGCGGCAAAGAAAGCGTGGGATTGAGTAAGGTTAAATCGGGGATGGGTTCGGGTTCGTTATCCAACTTATACGCGCCCTCTACCGCCGTAACGGCCTGGCGCCAAAATGCGTCGGAATAGTGTAACAAAGCCGCGTCGTCCGGCGGGTCTTCCAACGCGAGGGCGGCATCTTGTTTGGCGGCTTGTTCTTCTTCAAAAATAGCGTATTGGTCTTTATCTACTAAACTATACGGCAGGGCTTGGCCCCACACATCCGGCGGGAAACCCAATTGCAGACACAATACCCCGGCAATAAACAACCGCAGTATTTTCATAAAATGGAAAAATACCTCATTATTTCATTCTATAACATTTCGCGCACGCACGCGCGCCCCCGCCGCGCGCGAACCACACAGCAGGCGTAAATTTTGTTAAAATGAGGGTATGCGTGTTTCTATTTTCACCCGTTATATTGCCAAAAGTCTACTCACCTTTTTTGCCGGTGTGGTGGGCGTATTGACTTTCGTCATTTTTATGAATCACTTTATCCGCGTACTCAAAATGGCGATGACGTACGGCACCAGTTTGGGGTGGATTATATCGTCTTTACTGAACATTTTGCCCGATGTATTTTGTTTAAGTGCGCCTATGGCCTTTCAAATTGCCGTGTTACTTACGCTTACCAACATGAGCGAACAAGGCGAACTGATTGCTTTGCGCGCGGCGGGATTTTCGTTTAAAGAAATTGTCCGCCCGCTTTTGGCGTGTGCTATTGGGCTGAGTATTATTTTAGTCATCATGGGCAATTGGCTCACGCCCAGAAGTTACAAAAAATTTATCAACAAACGCGAGGAGGCCTACAGTAAAATTACCAAAGTCACCTTAGAGCCCAAAACATTTATTGACCTGGGCGATTGGGATTTATATTTGGAAGATTTAAACAAACTCACGAACACCGCCAATTTAATCCACTTGGTAAACAAGAACGATTCCGGCGCGCTGAGTACCAAAGTCAATGCGGCTTCCGGCAAAATCATCCTCACCGATACAGCCATCGGCCTACAACTTAAAGACGGGCAAATGCAACGTATTTCCACCAAAGACCCCTCGTCTATCATCGCGGCCAATTTTGACAATTACACCATGAGTATTTCGCTCACTAAAGCCCATAACCGGCGGCTTCGCGTAGGCGAAATGACAACTACCAAACTCCTGCGCAGTTTGCGCAACGACCCGCTCACTCCCAAACTGGCTAACGAATTCCGCACGGCTATCAGTATGCGTAACGTGTTGGCACTCTCGCCGCTTATTTTATTGTTTGTCAGTTGTCCTATCGGGTTTTCGCTCGGCAAGCGCACCAACAAAGGGTGGGGCATGCTGTGGAGCGTGATTATCATTTTTACGTTTTATTTACTGATGACGTTGGGGCTCTCTTTGGGTAAAAAATATACGTGGATTTCGTACCCCGGCCCGTGGTTACCCGTCCTGGTAGGGATTTTTGCCGGATATTATTTATGGAAAAAACGGTTAAACATTTAATTCGCACCCGCCTGATGTTTGGTTACATTGCCCGCAAATTTTGGGGGCCATTCTTTTTTGCCATGGGCGTTTTTGCGGCGCTGGTGGTGTTGGGTGACACGTTTGAAAAAATGAAAAATCTGGGCAACGGAACAACGACTTTAGCCGACGTGCTGTCGTACTCGTTGGTAACGTTTCCCAATTGGCTGGCTACCATTATGCCCGTGGCGTGTTTGCTGGGAGCGATTTCTGTCATTTCGGAAATGGTATCCAACGGCGAATGGACCGCGTGCGTGGCGGGAGGATTTGCTCCGCGCGAATTATTTAAGCCCATTATCGCGTGCATTTTGGTTGTCTGTGCGGGCACGATGCTACTGCAAGAATTTATCGTTCCGCCCCTCAACATCAAAGCCGATTATATTTATTATACCCGTCTGAAACCGCGCCCCAATTACAACCAGTATCTGGAAAATGATGTGCTGATTAAAATTTCCCCCCAAAAAATGCTATATGCCAAAACAGTAGATTTAACTTCCGGCACGATGACCAAAGTTTCGCTAGATACCTATAATGACGCGTGGGATATTGCCGAGCAAATTGTGGCCGACACCATGAAGTGGAATCCTACCGAAAAACGGTGGGTCTTTCACAACGGATTACACCGCACGTTTGCCAACGACACCGAAACCAAAGACGAACCTTTTGAAACGCTTGCTTCGCCGGTGGATATCCGCCCGGACCAAATGTCCGTAGGCCGGGTGGACGAAGATTTGATGAGCGTGCGCGATTTAACCAAGCGGATCCGGTTTCACAAACGCACCGGGATTTCGTCTTACTCCGCCCAAACCCAACGCCAAGCCAAACTGGCTACACCGTTCGCCACGATTATTATGTGTCTGCTCGGCATGCCGTTTGCCATTAGTACCCGACGTAAAAGTAAAATTTTAAATATTATTGCCTCCATGGTAATTGCTTTTACGTTTTGGTGGCTGATTTCCATGTGCACGTCTGTGGGGCAGAACGGATATTTGAGTCCGTATTTGGCCGGGTGGGGGCCGGTGTTGATTTTTGGCATCGTGGTATTTTTTGAATTTAAGTGGTTACGGTTGTAACCGCTAAAAATATTTTATAACGGGCTAACCCCATGGAAAATTGTTTATTTTAAAAGCAACGAAACCTAAAACTTTACGTTTTAGGTTTCGTGCGTAAAACGGAAGTTAACTCCCGCCGTTTGTTACAGACTAATCCAATAGAAGATTATATGATTTTTCAAATTTGAGCCGTATTGCGTGGGCAAGTGCCCCGCATAGGCGTGCCTGAATGGCACGTCAAGGGGCAGGGACACGCAAGACGGCCAAAGGTGGAAAATTGTTTATTTTAAAAGCAACGAAACCTAAAACAATTCGTTTTAGGTTTCGTGCGTAAAACGGAAGTTAACTCCCGCCGTTAATTATATTATTTAATTCTTCTAAACGCGCGCCACAACACCGCCAACAATCCCAAAATTACATACAGCGAAAACACGATAAACACCGCATTGTGCGGGAATTTTATCGTCAACACCACCAGGAACACCACTAATAGCAAGACCCACGGACTGCGGACCTTGTCGCGTTTGGCTTTAAAGGCGGCATACGGCACATTGGATACCATCAGTAAAGACAGCACCAACATCACAAACCACACAAAATTATAAATGTGCGGCAAGTAGGCACTAAGCAGTTGGATATTGCGTCCGCCCGACGTGCCTTCCATAATACTGTACGAAATCGCAAACGAGGCCAAAATCCCCGCCGCCGCCGGGGTAGGCAACCCGCAGAAATACTGTTTGGAACTTTCCCCCGCATAGGCCATAGCATTAAACTTGGCTAAGCGCAATACGCCAAAACACGCATACACACACGCAATGGGGGCACCCCAGGTGGGCTGTGTATGCAAGACAAAAAAGTACATCAACATCGCCGGGGCCGTGCAGAACGAAACCGCATCGGCCAGCGAATCCATTTCAACACCGAAACTGCTTTCCGTGCCAAACAGCCGTGCCATGCGTCCGTCAAACATATCAAATATCATGGCAAACAAAATCAGCCACCCGGCGTTGGCAAAGTTTCCTTTGGCAGCGGATAAAATAGAGAAAAACCCGCACGCCAAATTGCCCAGCGTGAATAGCGACGGCACCGTTACCGCGCCGGTATGTTTTAATTTTTCTACCACTTTATTGTCTTTTTTCTCGTCAGTCATACTTATTTCCACAAGGCAAGCACGGTAATTCCGCCCTGCACTTTTTGTCCTTCTTTAACGACCACGCGCACTTTGTGTTTAGGCAAGTACACCGCCACTTGCGAACCAAACCGCACCAGCCCGATGCGCTCGCCGATTTTCACTTCCTGCCCGGTATGACGCCAGCACTCAATGCGCCGCGCAATCGCCCCGGTAATTTGTTCCACATGGGCAAAATTTTCCGGCACACCGTTTTTGAAAATCTGAATTAAATTGCGTTCGTTTTTATCAGCGTCCGGGTGGTCGGCAAACAGAAACGTGCCTTTATTATAAAAAATTTCGCCGATTTTTCCCGCCACGGTGGAGCGTTGTACGTGCACATCAAAAATAGAAAGGAAAATACGCACCACCACGGAGTTCGGATCGTCTTCGGTTTTGATAGAAAGCACTGTACCGTCGGCCGGACAAGCAATTTCGTCATCGGCAAACACGGTGTTGCGGTTCGGGTCGCGGAAGAAATACGCGCAGAACGTGGCCGCCACAATAAACAGCACGCACAACGTGTGCCAATGCAATAATAAACAAATAAAGGCGAGGACAAAACCCACGCCGAATAGTTTTAACCCAAAGGGCAAAACGGTAGACACCCAACTGAAACTTTTGGATAACGTGCGTTTGATATCTTCTAGCATACGAGTTTACGGCCGGTGGGATAGATTTGAATGGCAGATTTAAAAGAGTGGGCAGGGGGGGACTTGAACCCCCACGACCTTGCGGTCAACAGATTTTAAGTCTGTCGCGTCTGCCATTCCGCCACCAGCCCTCTGCGGATATTATAGCAAAAAATAGGGGCGAGAGTGCAAGCATCAATTGACATAGTCCCAAACAATATATCCGGTTTTTTTACTAAAGTAGGTGTTTTTTGTTTCTTGTTTGCAAACTTGAGCCGGTACTGAATTTTCATCTTCCAACCAGGCAATACAACGGCGGCGAGGATTTGCACTGTTTTGATAATAAACTTGGTATGCCAATACATTATTGGAACAATACACGTTACTGGTTGAAAGTTGGCATCTCCCCCAAGGGAATACCCGGATATCAACCGTATCATTTTCTTCCGTAGAGAAATTGGCCGGGGTATCCACGTCCAATGCCTCAAATAAAGTACTGTACACACCATTTGCCATGTAATAAATTTCTTGTGCATTAGCAATACTCTGCGTCATATCCTTTAATGTAGCATAACGACTTTTTTCCACCGCTTTCTTATATTGCGGCAAGGCCACCGCCGCCAGTATGCCGATGATAAGGACAACAACTAAGAGTTCAATGAGGGTGAAACCGCCGAGTTGTTTGGCTTCCCCCCTGGCGGGGGAAGTGGTTTGACGGACGAAGTCCGGACAAACCGATGAGGGGGTATTAATAAAGTTATTTCCTTTTTTACACCCCTCACCCGGCCTTCGGCCACCCTCTCCCGCAAGGGGCGAGGGAAAAAGAGAGGAACCGCCCGTCCGGCGAGGACCTCCCACAAGGGGCGAGGGAATAAAAGGAAAGCCTTTTTTTACGTCAGGCGTAGCCTGACCTACATTATCATAACGGCAGATTCCCGACAACGACTTTCGGGAAATAAAAGAGGTTGGTTCCTCATTGAATGTCAGAGCCTGTCCCGCAAGGTTTTTGTGCGGGATCTCACCTGACCTATAGTCCGTTTTCTCCGTCCCGTTCGTCATTCCGTAATGTCTTTGTACGGAATATAACGGGGCGGTGTTATTTTCATTTAAACTGCCTTTAAAACAACTTTTCTTTTGCATATATATCTCTCCACAGAGAATGAGTATATGCAAATCCTACCAAAAAAAAAAACGAATGCAAGTCTTTTTTGTGCCTTTTTAAAAAACAACACAAATAGTGGATGTTTTATTTTTCAGACAGTTTAAACGAATTGTAGAATTTGCGGCAGAACAAACTTTTTACCCCCAACTCACGCAAGGAGTCTTGCAGTTGGCGGTCGTCGGTGACGACAATCACGCGCTGGCCCGTTTGGGCCAAATAGCCCGCCCGTTCGCAGATGATTTGGTCGGCGCTGTCTCCCTCGGTAAACGAAATATGCACCCCTCCGCGGTACAGCGGCCCTACCGGGCGGAACGGGCCGTCAAAAATTACTTCGTAGGTATGCATAGCGTAGCGCTCATCTAAAGAGGCAGTTTCCAAAAAATCCAAAAAATCGGCCGTCACTTCGCCCTCTGTGCGGGCAAATTCAGCCAAAAAACTGCGCACGATATTGAGGCCATCAATCAAATAAATAGTAGGTTTGGTAGTGGTATACATAAAATCAGTTGCCCAAAAACACAAAAATTGTTATAAATGATACAATATAATACCATTTTGTAAGCAGGTCTTTGACAATTTCCGTATTTCGGGGGTGTAATAGATTCGACGGGTATCTGTTGCCACCCGGGAGCAAGTGCCGGTTGGCCAGGCCGGCTAAAATAGGGCCAAAAAAATAAGCAACAACAATCAAGTTGCCTGGGCTAACGCTTAGTCCACGGCGCCTTTTGTGTTTTCTATGCGCGAAAGGAACGCCGTCAATACATAGAATGCAACCAAGCAGGCGCGGTTCGTCCGACTTGGTTTAAGACAAACGAACCAAACCGCCGCCGTGCCGTCTTGCGCTTAGACGGCGGGAACTTAGCAAGACTAAACTTGTAGTGCCCGAGAGGAGAAGATGTTCGGACGGGGGTGCGAATCCCCCCACCTCCACTTTTTTATTTGTCGTAAAAAAGAGAAGGTCAAAAAATAGACTTTTTACTTTTTCCAAGAAAAAGTAAACAAAAAGATTTCGTACTTTTTGTACCGACAAAAAGTACCAAAAAACTCGCCTCCTAGTCCCATTCCGGGCCACATAAAACAGAAAATTTTTCAAACTCGTTTCACTCAAACATGAAAAATTTTTTACTGTTTTATTCGGCCCTTCATAAGCGGGATAAGTCGGCGGCGGAACAACAGCGCTTTTTATAGACGGCGTATAAGGGCGGCAAGAAACGGCTTAAGCGGGACAAGTCGGCATAGAAACGACAACAAACAACAAATACGGGAATTGGAAAACAGATTTACCTTATATACAGGAGAACTTATGGCAACAGATATTCAGTTTGGCACAGACGGTTGGAGAGGCATTATCGCGTGGGATTTTACGTTAGAGAACGTCCGGCGCATGGCGCAAGCGTTAGCGGATTATATTAACGAAAATGCCCCCGCCGACGAAAAAGGCAAAGCCCCTAAAATTTTTGTCGGGTTTGACCGTCGTTTTATGTCGGACCTGTTTGCCAAAGACATCGCCCGCATTTTGCGCTCCAACAAGTTGGACGTTACCCTTTCTTCCGGCCCGGTTACAAGCCCTTTGGCCGCGTGTTTAAGTTTAAATAAATTTTGGCTCAGCGTCATGGTGACGGCCAGCCACAACCCGGCCCAGTATAACGGTATCAAAGTAAAATTGGCCGGCGGCGCCGCCCCCGAACGGGTCACGCGAGACATAGAAGAGTTATTAGGTGCCAGTTCCGTGCTTGCCTTGTACGGGCAAGAGCCGGAAGTCAAAGATTTAACAGACATCTATTTGAAATATGTATCCGCCCATGTTAATCTTAAAAAAATCAAAACGCTCAAGGGCAAAGTAGTCGTGGACTATATGTACGGCTCAACGGCGGGCTATGTGGAAAAAATCCTCTCGCCGGCTAAAGTAATTGCTTTGCGCAGTCAGCACGATACCACGTTCGGCGGCGGACAGCCCGAACCGGTGGAAAAGAATTTAAGCGAACTGAAAAAAACCGTTCCGGCCCAAAAAGCCATTTTAGGTATTGCCTTTGACGGCGACGGCGACCGCGTGGCCTTGGTGGACGAAAAAGGCAACTACTTAACCCCGTGTTTAATTGCGGCCGTGTTGTGCCACCATTTTATTAAGCACAAAAAACTCAAAGGCAAAATCGTACAAACGGTTTCCATGGGCTATTTGTTAAAACGCATCGCGCACCAACACGAAATGCTGTTTGAAGAAGTCAGCGTAGGTTTTAAACACGTGGCCGAACTAATGGCGTTAGAAGACATTGCGTTTGGCGTGGAAGAATCCGGCGGATTTGCCTGGAAAGGCAACCTGCCCGACCGCGACGGGCTAACCGTAGCACTTGCTTTTTTGGAAGTAATGGCCGTTACCGGCAAAAAAGCCAGCGAACTGTGCGCCCAAATTGCGCAGGAGTACGGCGCGTCTGTCTATCTGCGCCGCGACATCACACTTACCAAGCCCCTTGCCAAAGAGTCGTTTACCGACAAAATCCGCCGCAAAACGCCTAAAAAAATCGGTACCCACAAAGTGGCCGAAATGACTACATTTGACGGACTCAAAATTTTATTTGATAACGACGAATGGCTCCTGTTGCGGCCCTCCGGCACGGAGCCCGTCCTGCGTATTTATGCGGAAACCGCCACTAAAAAAGAAACACAGGCCCTGCTGGACTTCGGCGAAAAATTAGCCGCGCCGTTTTTGAAATAGCATATGCAAACACTTGCGTTGGTAGACGATTCCGGCATTTTACGCGCCGCCCTAAAAAATGTGTTAGAGGCGGACGGCTATCGTGTGGTTATTGAAGCGGAAAATTCCCAAGAACTTTTTGAACAACTGCAAAAAAACCCGGTGGATGTAGTACTGCTGGATGTGTTTTTTCCTAACGAAAACGGACTGGATGTGTTGGTTGAACTCAAAAAACGGTATCCGAAAATTCGCGTACTTATGGTAACCGGTATGCACCAAAACAGCATTTTGGAAGAAGCCCAAAAACGCGGAGCCGACGGTGTTTTGTATAAGCCGTTTGACACGGACGATTTACTGACCGCCGTCAAACGGTTGAAATAAATTAAAGTGCCGAGAAACGACATTCCCCATTATTGCCTAGCGTGTTGGTCTGACATAAGTATTTACATAACTTTTGAGAAACTTTATCATTCCACGCCCAACAAATAGTGTACTGCCTATAATACCGTTCCAGTTGTAGCACATATTTTGCATCGTTACAATATAACGAATTACTAGCGAGCCGACAATTAAAATCAGGGTAATAAACGTATGAAGGTGTACTATAAGATTTTGAACCCGCCGGCATATCAATATCCAGTAACGCAAATTCGTTTGCGTAAGTACCGACTCCCATCTTGTATACTTCTTGCGCGTTTTCAATACTTTTCATTAAGGGAAGTAAGCGGTTTACACGTGCTTTGGCTACCGCAAATTGATACTGCGGCAACGCCACCGCCGCCAAAATGCCGATAATGAGTACCACCACTAATAACTCAATGAGCGTAAACCCTCTTAATTTGCCCAACATTGTATTTTTCATAACAACCCTCTTTTTTGCTAGATTTTTCCTACATTCAAAATCTAGCAAAAAAAAAAACGATGTCAACCCCTTTTTATTTCCTGACGAAATAAAGCAAAATGATATAATAAAATAAATCATATAAGGGGATAATTATGGAACCGGTTTCAACTTCTGTTTCTGTTGGATTGTGGATTGCCTTTTGGGTGGTAGTACTCGCCGCCCTATTTGTGGATTTAACCGTTCTCAACAAACACCACGGCAAAGTAAGCATTAAAGAGGCGGGACTGATGGTCTGTGCGTGGGTGTCGCTGGCGTTGTTATTCGGCGGCGCGATTTGGGCGTTAGAGGGTCCGCGCCACGCCTTAGAATTTTACACGGGCTATGTGCTGGAATATTCGCTGTCCGTGGATAATATGTTCGTGTTTATCCTCATCTTTGGCTACTTTGCCATTCCGCACGAATTACAGCCCAAGGCCTTATTGTGGGGTGTACTCGGCGCGGTGGTGTTACGGTTTCTGTTCATTTTCTTAGGGGTAAAACTCATCTCGCTTTTCTCGTGGACAATTTATGTGTTCGGCGCGCTACTCATTTTTACCGCACTTAAAATGTTACTGCAAAAAGAAGACGATAAATTTGACCCGCAAAATTCCGCCGCACTGAAAATCTTGCAAAAGTTTTTCCCCTTAAAGACCGATTACCACGGCGACAATTTTTTCATCGTGGAAAATGCTAAACGCTACGCCACGCCGCTGTTGGCCGCGGTGGTGGTGATAGAAATGTCCGACCTCATTTTTGCGGTGGACTCTATCCCGGCGGTGCTGTCCATTACGCAAGATACGTTTTTGGTGTACTCGTCTAATATCTTTGCCATTATCGGTTTGCGCTCGTTGTATTTCCTGCTGTCGGGCATGGCGGGCAAGTTCCCGTATTTGAAATACGGCATTTCCGTCATTTTATTTTTCGTGGGCATAAAAATGCTCCTCTCACATTTCCTACATGTACCGATTGCCCTGTCGTTGGGAATTATCGTAGGGATTTTAACGGTGTCTGTACTTGCCAGCAAATTTTTCCCGCCCAAAACCGCCTAATACTGGACAGCGTCCCCATTATTTACTACAATATAGGTACCAAATTTATTTCATATAAGGAAGGAATATTATGGCGTATAAATGTGCAATTTGTGGCAAAGCCCCGGTTTCCGGCGGTTCTTACAGCCACTCTAACCTCAGAACTAAACGCTCGTTCAAACCGAACTTGCAAAAACAAAAAGTTGTCTTGGAAGGCAAAACGCAAACCGCGTACGTCTGCGCCAACTGCATTAAAAGCGGCAAAGCGCAAAGACCGACCAAATAGTTCAACTTTAAACGTATCGCCCGCGCTGAGTTAAGTGCGGGCTTTTTGCAAGGAGGTTCGGATTACGTTGCTTAGAAAAACCGTTGTATTAATGTTGGGCCTTTTGGCCTTTTTCTCTTACGCGCGCGCGCAAGAGGATGTTGCCACAGAAATGGACCCCAACGGTCCGTGGATGATTTGTCACATAGGGGTCAAGGGGCAACAAAATATCCGCGCTAAAACCATCACCAAACACGCCAGTGCCAAAAAAGGCGAACTGTATGAAATGATGCAAGTGTCCGAAGATATCCAATCCATTTCGGCACTGGGCAGTTTTGACAGCGTGGAAATTGACATCACCCCCGAAACCGGTACCCGTAAAACCAAAGAAGGCGAAAAAGAAATCTGCCACCGCTTGACGTATATCGTCCAAGAAAAACCGATTTTTGACCATCTGTCCTACGAAGGCCGCAAGCACCTGGGCAAAGGCGCTATCACCCAGGCCATGACGCTCAAAATCAAAGACCCGTTTAACGAAACTAAACTCCAGAGCGACCTGGCCCGCATTCAAGCCAAATACGCCGAAAAAGGGTACATCAACACACAAATTACCTACGAACTCACCCGCGATGAAAAATTAAACGTCGTCTATGTTAAACTCATCATTAACGAAGGCCAACGTGTGCACGTGGGCAACGTAACTATCAACGGCGCCACAGAACTTCCCGCCCAAAAAATTATCAAAAAGGCCTCCAACCGCCCCGGCAAAGTATTTAAACCGCAGAATTTGCAACGCGATTGGGTAAAAATGATGCTCTACGGACGCAACAAAGGATATAGCGAATTTAATTTAACCCAGCCGCAAGTTTCGTTCAACGAAGAAAAAACAAAAGCCGATTTAACCTACGACGTTACCGAGGGTGAAAAGGTGGACTTCGGCACCGTAGCGTTTGAAGGCAACAACGTGTTCACGCCCGAAGAATTGCAAAAGCAGGTTTTCTTCCGCGACGGGCACTTGTATAACCAGAAAGATTTTGACGACACCTTAGCCGCTATCCAAGAACAATACGCCAATAAAGGGTATTTGCAAGCGCGGGTGGAACCCATTAAAGATATCAAAGACGGCAAACTCAACTTGACGTTTGACATTTCCGAAGGGCACATTTTCTATATTGATCATGTGGACGTATCGGGTTATCACGACACCAAAAAATACGTTTTTACGCGTGAACTGACCATCCATCCCGGCGATTTGTACGACAATGCCAAAATCCGCCGCAGTCAAACCCGTATTATGAATTTGGGTTTCATTAACGATGTAAAAATAGACTTGCAACCCACCGCCGACCCGCAAAAAGTAGATTTGGATTTTGATATCTCCGAGGGACGCCCCGGTATGTTTACCGCCGGGCTGGCCATGAGTTCTATGGACGGACTCTATGGGGAACTCTCCGTCAACCACATGAACTTATTTGGCCGCGCGCAACGCTTATCCCTGCGGACGCTGTTTGGTAAGGAAATTTTGGACTATACCGTCAGTTGGTCTACCCCCTGGATTTACGATAAGCCCACTTCGCTGGGCGTGGATTTATTTAATACCCGCCGTTACCGCTCGTTCTCTACCGACAACCAGGCCTATACCGAAAAACGCATCGGCGGCCGTGTCAAAGTCGGCCCGCGGTTTAAAGAAGATATTTATTTGCTTTCGCTGGGCTACTCGTTTGAAAACATTGATATCTACGACATAGATTCCCAATTCCAATGCCAACCCGGGCAGGACCCGGCCACTTGCATTGCCGAAGGAAAGACCGATTTATCCACCTTCAGCATAGATTTCGCCATAGATACGCGCGACAACATGTGGGACCCCACCACCGGGTGGCGTAACTCGTTAGGGCTGGCGCTTGCCGGCGGACCTATCGGCGGGGATTTGGACCTGTGGTATTTGACAGCCCGCTCCGTTTTCAACTATACCGTCTTAAATATCGGCGGCAACTACCCCGTTGTATTTGTACTGTCCAACAAAGTCGGCTCCGTCAAATCGTACGGACGCACGGACGAAGTGCCTCCGTATGAAAAATTCTTCCTGGGCGGTGCGGATACCATCCGCGGCTACGAACGCGCCGGAGAAGTAGGCCCGCAATACGGCGGGGATGTGTATTACGTAATGAACGCGGAACTGCGTTTCCCCTTGGCACGCGAAGGACGGCGCAACATGGCGCAATTTGCCTTCTTCTTTGACCTGGGGAACTCGTGGAATCACTTTGATGATTTGAAATTTTCACTCGGGCCGGAAGAAGAACAGTTCAAAGCCGGCGTAGGGGTGGGTTTACGCTTTACAACGCCCTCTTTACCCATACGTATTGATTGGGGGTACGGACTTAACCACCGCCCGGGTGAAGATCGTTCCCATTTCTACTTCAACATCTCAAATATGATGTAGGAGAACTATGAAAAAAAGCGGCATACTCGTACTGCTGATACTGTGCGTAGGACTCTGCGGGGCCCAAGAAACACCGGCCGATACCCTGTCCGCGCAGGAAGCCGCCGCCGTGGCCGCTTTACTGGCCAACCAAGCCAAACAGCAGCAAGAGGCCGCCCTGGCCCAACAAGAAGCCACCGCACCGCACTCGCCGCAGACCGCCAATGACACATCCGCCGACGACGCGCAGGAGTTGCCCGAAGAAACGGAAAAACCGGCCGCCGCGTGCCTGCCCGTAGCGTTTGTGGATATAGACGAGGCGTTTAACGAACACCCGCGCACAATTGCGGTCAAAGAACAAATCCGCGAAAAAATTTTAGCCAAAGAAGAAGAGGTTGCCCGCGCCAAGGACGAAATCGCCCAACGGCAGCGTGAAAACAAACAACTGGCCGCCCTCGTGCGCGAGATTAAACCGTTTTACGAACGCATCGTGGTAGAGCCGCACACGCTACTGCCCAAAATTTCCGAGCCGGCCGATACGTTGGTATTAAGCAATCTGTTAAACCGGCTCACTTTTGCCCAAACGGAAGTGTTGACGGCCAGCCCGCTCAACACACCTGCCCGGTTGGAAGACATGACGGCGCGTATTGCGGAAAATAAAGAAATCATCGCCCAGCGCAGTTTCTTTATTGATAATTACAAATACACCACGCGGGAAGAAATTTTAAAATTAGAACAGCAAGAAGTCAACGAAATTTTGCAAGATATTTATAGAGAAATTAAATCCTTCGCCCAGAAAAGAAACATCGGCGCCATTGTGCGCAAAGATGAAATTTTGTACGGCGAAAAACCGGTTAATGTCACCCCAGACTTTATTAACCGGCTCAAAAAATCCAGAAAATACCGCAAACGCGGTAAATAAGAGGAGCCCATATGCAATTATCCATTGAAGAAATTTCTAAAATTACCGGTGCTGAACCCGCCTCAACAAGGGATGTCATCATCACGCACGTATGCGCGTTGGAAGACGCCGGGGAAGGCGGCATTTGCTATTTGACAAAGATAGAAAATCCGGAAATGTTGGCCCATTTAAAAGCATCCGCATTACTCGTTCCGCAAGCAGCCAAAGATAAAAATTTACCTTTCTGCGGCGTATTGTTGTATGCCGATAACCCGGAATGGGCTTTCATTTTGTTACTCAATCACGTGGACGCCCAACGCCCTAAACACACGCCGGGCATTCACCCCACAGCCGTTATTAGCGACAAAGCCAAACTCGGGCAAAATGTATCTGTCGGCGCCTACAGCGTCATTGAAGACGGCGTAACGATTGGGGATAACACGGTCATTTTCCCACAATGTTATATCGGTAAAGATGTAACTATCGGCAAAAATTGCTATATTTACCCGCAAGTCGTCATCCGGGAAGATTGCGTCCTCAAAGACCATGTAATTTTGCAACCCGGCGCCCGCATTGGGGCCGACGGATTCGGGTTTACGTTCCACGACGGCCGCCACCAAAAAATCCCGCAAGTGGGCAACGTGATTTTAGGTAACGATGTGGAAATTCAAGCCAACACGTGCGTAGACCGCGCGAAAATTTCAAGCACCGTCATCGGCGATAACACCAAAATAGACAACCTTGTCCAAGTCGGCCACAACGTCCGCGTGGGCCAAAGCAGTATCTTCTGCGCGCAAGTGGGTATCGCCGGCACCACCGAAATCGGCAACGGCGTGATTTTAGCCGGACAAGTGGGGCTGGCCGGACACATGAAAGTAGGCGACCGCGCACAAATCGGGGCGCAATCGGGGGTGATGAACGACGTGCCCGCCGGACAAACGTATTTCGGTTTTCCGGCAATACCCCAAAAGGAAGCCTTCCGTCAAATGGCTGTCGTCGCCAAATTGCCGGAAATTTACAAAGAATTTAAGCAACTTAAAAAGCAATGGCAAGAAACCCAACAACTTTCTTTTTGGGGCAAACTCAAAAAAATGTGGGGAGGCAAATAATGCGTAAAACCTTATCTTCCGCTGCCGGTATCAAAGGCATTGGATTACACACCGGTCTGCCGGCCACGCTGACGTTCCGCCCCGCCGAAAACGGCATTACGTTTGTACGCACCGATATCCCCAACGCCCAGCCCATTGTGGCCGATGTATATCACGTAGGTTCTACGTTGCGCGGCACCAATTTGAAAAACAGCACCGCCGAAGTCTGCACGGTAGAACACGTACTGTCTGCCTTGCACGCGCTGGGCATTACCGACGTAACCGTAGAAATGGACGGCCCCGAGCCGCCCGTAACCGACGGAGCCAGCGATGTCTACGCAGATGCTTTTTTAAAAGCGGGTTTAAAAGAACTCGCTACCGAACAACCGCTGTTGGAAATTAAACGCAAAATCACCTACACCAGCGGCAACATTGTTTACAGCGCCGAACCGGCCGATAAACTTACCTTTACATTTGTATACGAACACAAACACCCGCTTGTTTCCCACTTGGAATATACGTTGGAACTGACGCCGGAAAATTATTTGGCTCAAATTGCCCGGGCCCGCACGTTCGGGTTTGAGGAAGAACTGGCCTTTTTGAAAGCACACGGGCTGGCCAAAGGCGGGAACTTGGAAAATGCCGTCATTATCGGCAAAGACCGCTTTTTAAACGAACGCCGTTACCCCGATGAAATGGTACGGCATAAACTATTAGATTTAATTGGAGATATCAGTTTGATTGGCCGCAAACTCCCCCCCTTGACCATTACGTGTAAAGGCGGCGGCCACAAACACAATGTTATTTTTGCTAAAATTCTATTAGAGAATCAGGAGGAAAAATGGGGGTAAAGCAAATTTCATTAAAGGACTTCCTGTCCATGCCGGTGCGCGAAATCTATGATTTAGCCACCATCAAAGGGAACATCCCGCACCGGGAACCGTTTTTACTGGTGGATGAAATCCGCGTATTGGAAGAACATAAAAAATATATCGGAGTTCTTCACGTCCGCCCGGATGATTTTTATTTCAAAGGCCATTTCCCGGCGCACCCGGTTATGCCCGGAGTGCTGATTGTGGAAAGCATGTCGCAAGCGTACGGCGGGGCCATGATGCCCCACGTTACGCAACCGGGCCGCAAATTCATTCCGCTTTTTCTAAGCATAGAAAATGCTAAATTCCGCGGCATGGTCCGCCCCGGCGACACGTTGGAAATGCCTATACAGATTTTACGTTCCGGCCGTATTTCCAAAATCTACGGCGAAGCGTATGTAAACGGAAAATTGTGTGCACAAGCCACACTGAATTTTATTTTAGGAGATTCCCCACATGAATAATATACACCCCACTGCCGTTGTTGATCCGTCCGCCCAAATTGACCCCTCTACCAGGGTCGGTCCGTATACGGTTATCGGCAAAGATGTAGTCATTGGCAAAAACAACCAAATCGGTCCGTTCTGTGTTATTGAAAACACCACCCTGGGCGATAATAACGAACTGATTGCCAGTGCTTTTATCGGCGTAAAACCGCAAGATTTATCGTACAAAGACGAGCCGACCCGCGTCGTCATCGGTAACGGCAACAAAATCCGCGAATGCGTAACGATTCACCGCTCTACCGACGTTAAAGTGCCCACCTCGGTCGGTAACAACTGCTTGCTGATGGCCAACTCGCACATCGCACACGATTGTCATTTAGGCAACAACATCATTATTGCCAACAGCACCGCCGTAGCCGGACACATTGTCATTGAAGACCGCGCCGTTATTTCGGGGCTCATTGGTATCCACCAATTCTCCCGTATCGGCACGATGGCTATGCTTTCGGGCGGCACCATGGTCCACCAAGACGTCCCCCCTTATTGTATTGCGCAAGGGGCGCGCTCGCGGTTAGTGGGTATCAACCTGGTGGGTCTGCGCCGCAACGGGTTATCGCGTGAAGTAATTTTGGAAATCCGCCGCGCTTACAAAGCCCTCTTTAGAAGCGGCAAAATGCTCAGCGAAGCGTTGGCTGAACTGGAAGCCACCCACCCGTGCGCCGAAGTACAACACCTCATTGATTTTTGCAAAAACTCCACGCGCGGTATTATCGCCGCCAAACGCAGCATGCGGGAGAACGATGACGAATAAAATAGGCCTCATTGCCGGCGAAGGCAAAATGCCCGTCTACATCGCCCAAAAGGCACATGCCAAAGGGGTGGAGGTAGTGGTGGCCGGCATCAAAGGTAACGCTTTTGCGCAGAACTATCCCACCGCCGCCGTGTTTAAAACACTGCGGCTGGGGCAGTTGGGTACGGCCATCCGGTTTTTCAAAGAGCACGGCGTTACCCGTGTGATTATGGCCGGGCGCGTGCAACACACGTCTATTTTTTCCAACTTAATGCCGGACTTGCGCGCCGCCAAAGCGTTGGCTTCGCTCAAGAACATGCAAACCAAAAACATTTTGGCTAAAATCATTGACGAGTTCAAAAAAGACGGTATAGAATTTGCCAGTTCGGCTTCATTTTTGGAAGATTTTTTGCCGCCTGCCGGCGTACTTTCCGCGCGCCAACCGACGGCCGAAGAACAAAAAGCCATAGACTTTGGCTTTCAAACGGCTAAACAATTGGCCGGGTTAGATATCGGGCTGACGTGCGTAGTGAGTCAAAATGCCGTCATCGCCGTAGAAGGCATGGAAGGGACCGACCGTTGCATCCGCCGCGCGGGAGACCTCGTGCGCGAAGGGGCCTCCAAAAAATCCGCCGTGGCCGTTGTGAAAGTAGCCCGCCCGGACCAAGACAACCGCTACGATTTACCCGTCATCGGCAAAGGCACCATTGAAAGCGTGGTACAGGCCGGATTTGGGGTACTGGCTTTTGAAGCGGAAAAAACATTAGTGATGGATTTGGAAGAAGTCATTAACCTGTCCGATAAACATAAGATTTGTCTTTGCGCCGTGGGATCTCCCCAAAAGGCCTAGTACACCCTAGGTCCTTTGACCCTGGCATACCGTTCACCAATTTATATATTATAAGGACAAAGAATTAAAATCCAAGTGAGGCGTTTGTATGAAAAAAGCAGGCATCTTGTCGGTAATTTTAGGGGGAATGTTGTGGTGCTGTCCCATTCACACGCTGGGGCAAGCAATACCGTCCACACTGATGCCCTCGGCAACCCAGTTGGCACACCAAATCAGCAATCAGTTGCACCAGCAACAACGCAAATGGCGTTTTGAAGCCGCTAAACAAAATTTAGCCCAAGCCATTGAAACCGGAAACGAAGAAGCAACCAAGGAATTATTGGAACTATACGGCGAAAAGTTGGCCAACGCGCAACTTTCGGATAAAAGATATCCACTTACAGCGGCTATTTACAACCGCCAAGCGGACATCGCCCAATTACTCATCCAGGCCGGGGCTGACATCAACCGGCCCGACCCGGCTTATTACGGTTTTACTCCGTTGACCGCGGCCGCCGAGCAGTGCCTCACCCCCACAATAACACGGCTACTTAATCAAGGGGCCACCGGGCTTAACGAAGCCCTAAAACAAGCCGCCGCCAACAATTGCGTAGGCGTCAGCCGCGAGTTAATTAACCGGGGCGCCACCAATAAAGGCGAGGCCTTATATTATGCCACGCTGGCAAACAGCGAAAACATCCAAGTCGTCAATTTTTTACTTACCCAAAAAGCCGAAGTGGATTTTAACCGTACCCTGGATGAAGACACCCCGCTGATGCGTGCGGCGTTCGTCTACCACATTAAAATTGCCAAGGCCTTGCTTTTTGCCGGGGCCAACATTAACGCCACCGACAACCAAGGCCGCACGCCCTTGATGTGGGCCGCCATGGGGGCCGGTTATGAGGGCTACGTGGAAATGATCGCCCTACTCATCAAACAAGGCGCCAACGTAAACGCCACCAGCGATAACGGAATGACGGCGTTAATGTTTGCGGTAGAACAAGAAAATATAGACATCGCCCGCTACCTGTTGGACCACGGGGCCAAAATCAATATGCAAAACAACCACCGGCACACCGCCTTGGATTACGCCATCAAATATCACGGGGCCAACTCCGAGATAGCCCTTTTCCTGCGCGAGCGCGGCGGGCAATACGGTCATCGTCCCTAGCATTGACAACCCATTTAAAAAACCAGCCGCCGGGCTGGTTTTTTTATGGTTCGCGGGCGAGTGCGTCTTCCAGCGTTTGTTGGACCAACCCCACCCAATACCGTTGTTTTTCCACCCCTTCCGTACTAACTTGCAACAACGGCCGGGAATTATTAAACCGGAGAATGGCCGCTTCTAAACGTTGGACCTGCCGGGCCAACCGGACCAGTTGGGCTAAATTTTTTTCCAGTTCTTCCCGGTGCGGCTGACCCGGTTCCAAAGCCAGGTAAAAAATAGGATCTTCCATCATCCCTCCTCCGGTCGTAAAAAACGGCCGTTAAATTGAGTCTATTCAACGAAACCCAGAAATAACAGCCGTGGCCCGTTACATACGTAACGGACACTCGGCGTAAATCCGGGCTGCAGACCCAATTCACACCTTACTGTTATTTCCGGCGTTGAATAAATTGGTACAATTCCCCACGGAATATTCACGCAGGGCCAGAAATAAAAAAATGTTTTTGCCGGGTTAACAGCACGCCCGGAACTATGCTTTATTATACTAAAAAAAATCCCCTAATCTAAAATCCTCTTTTCTTTTATCCTCATTTTATGATACGATGTAATAGGAGTATTCCCGCCCAACTTGCGGGAAAGTACTACTTTATATATTTATATACGAGGAATCAAACTATGACAAACAGAACCCCTATCATCGCCGGAAACTGGAAGATGCACAACACCATTACCGAGGCCGCCGCGCTCGTTACCGCACTGGCCAAAGCCGGCAATAAAAACAACGCCGAAATTATCGTCGCTCCGTCTTACACTTCGCTACACATTGTGACGCGTTTAACCAAAGATACGGAAATTCAAGTCGCCGCACAAGATGTACACTGGGAAGACAAAGGCGCTTTCACTTCGGCCGTTTCTCCGGTACAAGCCAAAGATGCCGGCGCCACGCTCACGCTCATCGGCCACAGCGAACGCCGCAGTGTGTTTGGCGACACCGACGAAATTTTAAATAAAAAAGTAGCCGCCGCTTTGCGCCATGGTTTAAAAGTCATTTTCTGCGTCGGCGAAACGTTGCAAGAACGCGAAGCCAACAAAACCATGCAAGTTATTGAAGGCCAACTCAAAAACGGCTTAGCCAATTTTACCGAAGAACAATTAAACGGCATCATCATTGCCTACGAACCCGTATGGGCTATCGGCACCGGCAAAACCGCCACGCCTGAACAGGCGCAGGAAGTTCACGCCGCTATCCGCGCGTACTTGGCTAAGGCCTATAGCGATAAATTTGCCCAAGCCACCCGTATTTTGTACGGCGGTAGTGTAAAGGATACCAACGTGGACGAAATTATGGCCAAGCCCGATGTAGATGGGGCTTTGGTGGGCGGACAATCGCTCATCGCGGAAAAATTCGCCCGCATTATTAACTTTAATTAATATGACAACTATCGCCCAACACATTGACCACACGCTCTTAAAACCTACCGCCACGCGGCAGGATATCACCCGTCTGTGCCAAGAGGCCAAACAGCACGGCTTTTACAGCGTGTGTGTCAATCCGTGTTGGGTATCTTACGCCAAGGCCCAATTACACGACAGCCCTGTTAAAGTATGTACGGTAGTCGGGTTTCCGCTCGGGGCCAACACCCCGGCCGTTAAAGGGTACGAAACGACGCAAGCCGTCCAAGACGGCGCGGACGAAATTGACATGGTGCTTAACATCGGCGCGTTACGTTCCCGGGAGGACGCCCAAGTCTTGCACGACATACAAACCGTGCGTCAGGCCTGCGTAGGGAAAGTGCTAAAAGTAATTTTAGAAACCTCACAACTTTCGGAAGAAGAAAAAGTAAGAGCCTGCCGCCTGGCCACCGAAGCCGGAGCGGACTTTGTAAAAACTTCTACCGGCTTTGTGGGCACAGGGGCTACGGTGGCCGATGTGGCGTTACTGCGCAAGTCTATTGCGCCCCACATGCAGGTCAAGGCCTCGGGCGGAATCCGCACCCGTGCGGAGTATGACGCCATGGTAGCCGCCGGAGCCACGCGCATCGGCACAAGCAGCGGCATTGTAATTGCAGAGGACAAATGATTAACAATTGGGACATCATCTCACACTTTAACTCTCCGGCGGACAGCCGTTTATTCACCTTGGTTATTGACGGTACAGAAAATGATGCCCGCCTGATTGCCAAAAAATTAGCTGGCTATGTACAGCAGCCCGTGCCGGCCCAACCGCCTTTTACCTATAGTTTCGCGTTACCTTCAGATTTGGATGAAGACACCTTGGACAAAATCCGTACCGCCGTGCGTGAAGGCACCCAACAGGCCAACAAAGTTAGTCAATTTGTACCTGGCGGCACTTTGGGTAACCCGCTTTTTAATAGTACTTCTTCCCCGGAGCAAACCCAAGACACCGCGCAGGTACAAGTCAACCCGCAGGATAGTTTTTTGGGCCAATCCGCTCAAGCCGATGCCACCCAAACCGTAATTCCTCCCTCGGCTACCGAAGTTTTTGCAGATCCCAATCCGCCTACTACGGCCGAACCTGCCGGCGAGCCGCTGCCCGATATACAAACGGCTACGCCTTCCCCCGCTACCGCCAAAAACCAACAACCTGCCATTACGTTAAGTGACCGGGATATGTTGATTAAAGATATGGAAAACACCCTGCTGGGGAAAATGCCGTTAGAAGATATTTTTTCTGCCCAAACCAAATACGATATGTTCATGGACGTACAAAACACGCCCTCCACACAACCGAAACGGGACGAAAAAATAGACCAACTGGCCAAAGATGTGGCCGAAATAGACGAATCTTTTAATATTTTTGACCAAAAAATAAAAGAGGCAACCAGTATTATGGACATTGATAGTTTAGATTCCAAGTCGCAGGAAAACCCGGCACCGCAACCGCATGCCCAAGACAATTTGGAAAACACCCAAAGTTTGCTTAAAAATGTATCCGTTCACTCGGTACAGACAGGGCCCGAAGAAAATGTAGAACAAAACACCGAATCTAACTGCGAGATCCCGGAAGAAGTCGCCCTGGGCAACACCGTTCCTCCCGGACACTTGAAAAGCAACTCCTCCAATGACGGACTGCCGGATATTGCCGTACGGGAACAAGACCCCGACGTGTTGGAAAAAACATTTAACCTGGAATCTACTATCAGCATGGAAACCTTGCGCAGCCAGTATGAAAAATCGTTCCATACTGAGAACACCACTTCCACTCCCTTACCCAATCCGGCCCCGCAGGAAACTGCCCCGGTACATCCGGCGCAAAGCATGTTGCATTTGCGGTTAAAAACTCCGCAAACACCGAAACTGAAAGTT
>JAZRIL010000023.1:0-7855 GCA_045645285.1 Elusimicrobiaceae bacterium
GGGCCCGTATAATAGCAGTTTGCGCGGCTAATAGACAGAGGTTCAAGGCCTCATGCCCGTGCGGCGAGCACTACATTTTGAAGTCTTCGCCTAAATATAAGCGGCGGGCGTTGGCATCGTTGAGTAGCGTACTTTGGTCGCCCTCTACCAAGATTTTCCCGTCGTAGATAAGGTAAGCGCGTTCGGTCAGTGGCAGTGTTTCGCGCACGTTGTGGTCGGTAATGAGTACACCGATTCCTTTATCTTTCAGTTTAAAAATCATCTGCCGTAAATCGGCCACGGTGATGGGGTCAATCCCCACGAAGGGCTCATCCAATAAAATAATTTTCGGATTGCTGATCATACAGCGTGCAATTTCCATACGCCGCTTTTCACCGCCGGAGAGCGTCCAGGCCTTTTGCTTAGCCAGTTTCGTAAGCCCGAACTCGTTTAATAATTCATCCACGCGTTGCTTCTGGGCTTTTTTATCGTCGGAAATGCGTTCCAGCACAGCCAGTAAATTTTCTTCTACGGTAAGTCCTTTAAAAATCGTAGGTTCCTGGGCCAAATAGCCAAGCCCGTGGCGGGCGCGTTCGTACATAGGTAGTGAGGTAACATCATCCTCGTCAATAAATACGCGGCCGGAAGTGGGGCGGATAAACCCGACCATCATGTAAAACGAAGTCGTTTTTCCGGCGCCGTTGGGGCCGAGCAGACCGACAATCTCTCCCGAGCGGACGTGAATATCCACTCCTTTAACGACTTTGCGGTCTTTATATACTTTTACAATTTGTTCGCTACGCAGTTGCATAAATATCCTCTAAAATTTCGCATTGAGTTTAGTGTCGTTGATTTGGGGCGACACGAACCACCCCTGCACTTTGCCGTCCAAACGGATTTGCCGTCCGGTGCTGTCGCTTTGTACTTGGTCGGCAATGACGGCAAACGTGCCTTGTTCGCCGGTGCCTTGCAACAAGGGCCGTGCCCCGTACGCATAAGAAGCATCGTGCTCACCGTCGTACACAATAGTATCGGCCGCTAACGTGCGGGCCCCGTCGGACAGCGTGGCCTTACCCTCTAATAATACATAATTTTGCATTTGTTTGACGGTGGCTTTTTGTGCAGTTGCCGTTTGGGTGCCTTGCGCCGTAACGCGGGTGATGTGTACGTTTTTTTCTAATATATAAATTTTTTGGTTTAGGTCAAACCGGACCTGTTTTGCCCGGGCGGTGGAGAGGTTGCCTTTTTCGTCCTGGTACGTCAGAATAACGGGAGTTTGGGTGGTAGCGTCCAAGAGGCCCTGTTGGGTGCGGTAGTTGTACGTACCGCGTTGGGCCTGGGCTTGATAGAAAGAACCGTCCGGGTTGTTCTGACGTAAAAACACGTGGCCCTTGGCGGAAAAAGTCTGGCGGGCCCGGTCGGACAGGGCATAATCGGCCCGGAAGATGTAGGTGCCGTTGTCATAGGAAACATGACCGGAAAATTCTTCTTGCTCTTTATCTTTGTAGATGACCCAACTGTCGCTTTGGACCAGTCCTCCCAGTGTTTGCGGCAGTTGTTGGGTAGGAAGTTTTTGGGGAGCGACTGATTTTTTGGCTTGTGACAGGGCGACTTTGGGGTGCACGGTTACGGGTGCCGGGCCTTCCACCTTCACGGGGTGGCAAGCCCCTAAGCCCAACCAGGCCGCCGATAATATGAAAAAAAAGTGTTTAGATGTGTGCATAATCAGCGTTTTAATTCGTTGGTATTTTGCGGCAGTTGCGTTGTTTGTTTTTTAAGTTCAATGCGGGTTAATTTGGAATTGGTTTCAATGCCGCCGCGTGCTACGGATTTGGCCGTTGCGCGTGTAATGGTTGTTTTTTGGTCGGACCAAATACGGTCTTTATCTACATCGTAAAAAAAGCGTTCGGTAGTGATGAGGGTTTTTTCGGTCAAGGAATGCACCCGGGCATCGCCTTCAATGGTAACGAGTTTTTGGGCGTAATCAAAAGTGCCGCTTTGGCCGGTAACGCGTGCGCTGTTTTGCCCGTTTTGTTTTAAAAGTAATTCCGGATTTTTCAGCGTGGCGCGGGTTAAGTCGGCAAAGTCCACGGCGTCGGCGGTTAGGAGCCATTGTTTTTGGTTGTCTTTGGATTCAAAAATAGATACGCGGTTGGCCAGTTGTACGCCGGTATCATCTTGCGGCGAAAAACTCTCTTGTTTGGCGCAAGCACTTAGTAAACAACACACGCACAGGGCAACTCGTATTTTCATGGAAACCTCACGACACGCGGCCGTTTATTTAAACCGTTTCACCACTGCGTCAATTTGGTGCAATTGACGTGCCATTTGAGTGGTTAATTTAAAATCCAGCGAGTTCGGTCCGTCGGACAAGGCCTTCTCGGGTTGCGGATGCACTTCAAAAAATACGCCGGCAATGCCAAGCGCCGTGGCGGCTTTGGCCAGCACGGGAGCCATGGTCCGGTTACCGCCTGTGGCCGTGCCGAGCGCACCGGGGCGCTGGACGGAGTGCGTCGCATCAAAAATAACGGGATAGCCAAATCCTTTCATAATTTCCAAGGCCCGCATATCTACTACTAAGTCGCCGTATCCAAACATTTCTCCGCGCTCGGTCAGTAAAATGCGGCGGTTGCCACGCGATTCTATTTTTTTAATCACTTGCTCCATCGCACCGGGCGACAAGAATTGCCCCTTTTTGACGTTAACGGCCTTGCCGGTATCGGCACAGGCGAGAATCAAATCGGTTTGGCGGCACAAAAACGCCGGGATTTGTAACACATCGGCCACATGGGCGGCCTCTTCGGCTTGCCACGGTTCGTGTACATCTACCAGGACGGGCAGCCCGGTCAGTTTTTTGGCTTTTTCCAAGATGGCCAGCCCTTTGGCCAACCCCGGTCCGCGGTAGGCGGACAGCGAGGTACGGTTGGCTTTATCAAATGAGGCCTTTAAAATAAAAGGGTGAGAAAACGGAGCCAAAAGTTGTTTGAGTTTTTTGGCGGTATCCAAGTAATGTTTTTCGCTTTCAATCACGCACGTGCCCGCAATAAATGCCAACGGACGCGTGTTGGAAAGCCGGTAATTGCCGATTTGAATGGTTTTTTGCATATATTAATGATAGCAAATTTTATACACTTTCTATAGAGCCCGTACAAGAAAAAAACTTGTTTTTTGGCGCCGGGTATTTTATACTATAGAAAAGACGTTTTTGGGGAGGTTGTATGAAACGAGGTTTTTCATTGATAGAAATGTTGGTAGTGGTGTTGATTGTGGGCATTTTGGCTACCGTGGCTTTGCCGCAATATCAAACGTCTGTGGAACGCGCACGCACAGCGGAGGCCCTTTCCAACGGGCGGGTGTTGGTGGACAGTATGAACCGGGCGTTGGCCCTAAACCCGAACGAGGCCCCGACCACCCGGTTTGCCTTGGACGTAAAAATCAGCGGTGGTTCGTGGACGGATGACCATACGTACCGCACCAAAGATTTTGAGTACGACCTTTCCAATGCGTATTATTTGGCTATTACGCGTATTTCCAAAGGGGAAAAATTATATACGTTGCATCTGTATACGCGTTATCAACCCATGGTAAACGGACAGAAGTATTGCATTTGGTCTACCGGTTTGGGCAAATCTATTTGTGAAGTGCTGGTCAGCCAGGGGTATATTCTCAAAGAGGAATAAGCAAAAACCGAACGATTTAAAACGCCCGTTCTTTTTGCGGAACGGGCGTTTTTATATCCAAATTAGTTGGTGCCGGTACTGCCAAAGCCGCCGCTGCCGCGTGTAGTACCAGTGAGTTCATCGGCTTGTTCAAACGACGGGTACAAGGTAGGAAGCACTACCAGTTGGGCCACTTTTTGCCCGGCTTCAAACACAAATTCCGTATCGTTTAAGTTGTACATACAAACAATCAGTTCGCCGCGGTAGGGGGCGTCTACTAACCCGGCCATGGCTTTGATGCCTTTACTTTCTACCGAACTTTTGCCCCAAATAATTCCGGAGGTTTGTTCCGGCAGTTCCACACACACACCCGTGTGTACGTGGGTAACGGCCCGTGGCGGCAACACCGTGCGGGTAAGTGCAAATAAATCGGCGCCGGAATCGGTCGCGTGGGCGCGCAGGGGCAGTTTAGCGTTAGGGTCTAATTTTTTGACTCGGATAACTGGTTGCATTTTTTTACTCCATAAGTTTTTCAATTTGGCGCATGGCGTTTTCGGCATACATTTTTTCTTCGCTAGTGCCGGACAAAGCCAACGTCTTGAGCGGGGCGATGAGCCCCTTTAACAAATAGATATCAAAAGCCCGGTCGGATGAATAAGCAAACGCATCCGGGTTGGACAACACCCCCGCCATATACGCCGCGGCGCGGGCCGCATTGATACGCGCTTGTAGGTTGGTGCCGGTTAAATGTTTTCGCAGGGCGTCCGTGGCGTAGCCGGGCATAAACCCGAGTGCCAGGGCGCAGGTAGTGGCGTAGGGGGAAGTATATTTTTTTTGCAGTCCTTTGGTAACGGCGGGAAGGGTATAATCACGCTGGGTGGCCAAGCCGGTGGCCAGGGCGGCTTGGACGGCCGAATTGGTTTCTTTTTTAGCCATTTTGAGTAATTCTTTAGCGGCTTGTTGGGTGTGTAATGTCCCCAGCCAACTGGCGGTAGCGGCGCGAATTTGCTCATCGGCAGACGTGGCTGTTTTTTTAAGAATCGCCAGCGGGCTTTTTTCTTTGCCGGTGATTACATTCATCGCGCGCGCGGCCAGGGCCGGGTCAAAAATATACAACCGCACAATTTCGGAAGTATAAGAGGTATTTTGTGGGTAAATGAGCGCATAGGCGGCAGCCGCATACGCCCGTAAGGCCGGGTCCTGGCTGTTTAATCCTTGTTCTAAAACGGGGGAAAGTTCTTCGTGCACCGACCCCATGGCCGTGATAATAACGGCGGCAAAAATTTGTTTGAGTGCCGGTTGCGGGCGCATTAAAATGCTAAACAGGGCCGGCTCCTGCGTTTTGGCGGGGGGCGTTTTAACTAAACTGGCCCCGGCGGCAAAAATGATTTCCGGGTTGGTAGCGGTGCGGAAAAGTTGGAGCACTTGTTGGTTTTCGGTTTCGGTGCGTTGGCGTTTTTGCAACAGTGGCAGTACGCTGTTTAAGGCGGACGAAGCGGCCTGCATAGGTAGTAAACTGCTTAGTAAAAGTATAGTAGCAAGTCCTAATTTTTTCATAAAATTCTCCTTTCTTCATTTTATTATAACATTATCCGCACCGCCCTGTGAAACTTCCCGGTGCTGGTCAATCGGGGTACGCAAATGATACAATAAGACGATGAAAAAATATCTCTTATTTATCAACTTACTGCTGTGTGCTGTCGGTGCTTTTGCCCAAAAGGCCGATTCGCGCATTTTTACCCATCCGGGGCGGGAAACCTTTGTGTATTTTCCTTCGCAAGAATTAGGAGCCACTAACACGGTTACTTTTTTCTTGCCCGAGACGTCTGTTCCGCTGACGCAAAGTTATCCGGTCATTGTGGCACTGGGGGTTGTGCCTAAACAAGCCCGGGAAGTGGCGGCGTTCCAACAAAAAACCCCGGCGATTGTGGTGGGGGTGAATTTTGAAGAACAGGATTACGTCCCCCGCGCTACACAAATTGAGCGGTTCTTAACGCGGGAACTTTTGCCGTATGTGGATACCAATTATCTGACGAAGACCGGCCCCGAAAACCGCCTGTTGGCCGTGCAAGGTAAAAGCGCCGCGCGCATTGCCCTGCGCGTGGCCCAAAACCCGAATTTATTTGGCGCGTTGGCACTTTTCTCGCCGGGGGATGTGTGGGAAAATAGCGATGCTCCCCACGTGCGTACCTTGGTAGTGGGCACACAAGCCGAATTGGCCCTTGCCCAAAAATTTTTGGAGCAACACGGCAAAACGTACGGGCCGGACTTTGCCTTACGCTACAACGCCCCTGATGCCGTGTGGTTTGACGGGATAGATGCGTCCTATTTATGGGCGGATAAAGCCCAAACGCAAATTAAATACGCCCGGGCAGACGTATCGGCGTCTAAAATTTCGCTCGCGCACCCGCAAGAAGTTTTCTTGCGGGTATGGGTGGTATTAGCCAACAATTCACTTTTCCATTATGTACCGTCCCGCTTGCGCATGAGTCCGCCCTATTTAATGTGGGAGCCGTTGCGCGGAGCCCTGCAAGTATTGCCCGGCTCCCGGCCGGCTACGGTGCGTGTGCGTAATGTTGTGGATAAACCGGAGTTTTCAGTTAAAATTCGCTTGAAAAAATAACAAAAAGTCCTTTTTTAAGCCGTTTTAGGCAAAAAAAGAGCGACTTGTCAACAGTTTTTTCAAAAGTGTGAAAAAATAGGGATAATGGGAGGGGAGTTTTATTCCCCGTCGGGAAAAATGACATTTTTCGTTATTTTTTAGCGGAAAATGAAAAGTTATCCACAAAAAAAAGAAGTTATCCACAACCGGGGCCCCAAAATGCCCCTATGAACCAAAAAGAGTTTTATATAAACCCGCAAAATGTAGAGTAAAACGGGGGTTATCCACAAGTTATCCACAGTATGTGGATAGTTGGGAAAAAACAGATTTCCCGGTTAAATTCTAAACGCTTTTGCTATAATAAACACAGGAGGAATGATGATGAAGATGAAACTTTTTTTACTTTTGTGCAGTGCGTTAGCCGTAGCGGCGTGTGCATCCGGCCAGACGGAGGAGGACGAACTTACCCGCCCGAAAAAAACCGATCCGGCCATTCAAGAACAGCAAATCCGCAACGAACATCTCTCGGCCCAGTCAGCCAAGCAAATGGGTAAAACGCGTCAGTTGCCTTCCATTACGTACGAATTTGATTCTATCCGCCCGCCGGAAGAATCGTACCCGATATTGGATAAAATTGTAACGGTGTTGCAAGACGATCCCACGTTGCATTTAATTGTGGAAGGCCATGCCGATATTGTGGGTTCGGAAGAATATAACTATTGGCTTGCCGGTTCGCGGGCGGCGGCCATGAAGTCGTATTTAGTCAGCCGCGGTATCAATGCCGAGCGCATCCGCATTCACTCGTACGGCAAAGACCGCCCGATAACGCTGGATACGTCGTCCGAAGGTCGCCGCGCCAACCGCCGCGTGGAATTTAAACTGACGACCCGCACCTGGAAAGCCATTTATTAAACAGTTTGAACGCCGTAGCAACGCCCCCGCTAAAAGCGGGGGTTTTTATTAGTGGGAGGGAATCCGAAAGTAACGGTCTTGCCCGGACACGTGATATACTTGTGTGCCGCGAAATAGTTTCTGGCAATACTCGCCCGCATTTAAATTAAAAGGCGCATCACTGCCGCCTTCAAATTCCGAACAAAGCAATTCCTTTGTCGGTATAGCATTATATTTAGTAGAAAACACATAACTAAATCCGGCTCCTTGGTATTTTCCGGTCAGTTGTCCTATGTGAAAGGCCTTTATGTCCGGCCCTCCGATAACGGCAGACCATTTTCCGTCGGACTTGGCATCGGTGATTTGTACTTTAAATATTTTTTGATTGCCACTCCAACCATCCAAATCTATGGCTAACTCATCAAAAGAAGTGGGGAATTCTCCGTTGGCCAAATAATAAGTTTCAGCGGCTTGTGTGAAAGATTTTAAAAGTGTGAGTGCTTGTGTGGCGCGCGATTTTTCCACGGCTTTATTATATTGCGGCAACGCCACCGCGGCCAAAATACCGATGATGAGTACGACAACTAATAATTCTATGAGGGTAAAGGCTTTTTTATACCCCTCACCTGCCCTCCGGGCACCCTCTCCCGCAAGGGGCGAGGGGAAACCACACCCCGCCCCGTTCGTCATTCCGCAGTGTCTTAGTGCGGAATATAACGGGGCG
>JAZRIL010000024.1:0-7239 GCA_045645285.1 Elusimicrobiaceae bacterium
TCCGGGATGACGAACGGGGCAGAAAGTGCTTTCACTCCCGCGCTCGTCATCCCGCAGTGTTTCTATGCGGGATATAGCGCGGGTCGTGAATCCGGTTTCACGCTCATTGAACTCTTGGTTGTGGTCCTCATTATCGGCATATTGGCGGCGGTGGCTTTGCCGCAGTATCAAAAAGCGGTGGATAAAACACGTATAATGAAATTACTTGCTATGACAAGAAGTGTCGTTGATGCCGAAGAAGCGTACTATTTAGCCAATGGAACTTACACGAAAGACTGGGATGAATTATCTATTTCTTTACCGGGAACAGTACAAACGTATGACAAACGAATTATTGCTGATGGGGATTGGACAATGAAACTACTTACCCTGGATGGCTCGGGAAATGTAAATAGTGTGGAAGCACGAGATAGCAAATTGTCGGATGTGTATTTGCTCGGATTTTATGAAAACAACTCCGCGGAACATTTTCGCGGGATTACCTGTGTGGCAACTTCCGCTAATACATATGCCGTCAAATTATGTAAAAATGTGACGAATAACCAATATGCCTTTAGTGGGGGAACTACGCAAAAACCGGCTTCTGTTTACCGCTTTTAAATGAGTTTTTTATCCTTTAAAGTGCTACAATAGTCGTATGAAAGCGGCTATTATTACCATTGGCGATGAGATTTTACTCGGCCAAATCTTAGACACAAATTCCCAATTTATCGCGCGGGAACTTACCAAACTGGGTGCAGATACTGTGGAAATGCGCTCGGTGGGGGATACCCGCGCCGAAATTCTAAGCGCATTAGAAAATACGCTTAAAATTGCCGATACCGTCATTATTACGGGCGGACTTGGCCCTACCAAAGACGATATTACAAAAAACGCCCTGGCGGAATTTTTCCATACATCGCTTGAATTTAATCCGCAAGTATATACCTGGTTGGAGGAATTATTCGCCGCTAATCCCGCCCGGCTCAATGCATACAATAAAACGCAAGCCGTTTTGCCTGCATGTTGTACCCCGCTACGCAATTTGAAAGGTTCCGCGTGCGGCATGTGGTTTGAACGGGACGGAAAAATTGTGGTGTCACTTCCCGGGGTGCCGTTTGAAACGGAATACCTGTTGCCGGCGGAAGTATTACCGCGGCTTAAACACCATTTTCCCCAGTTGCAACTTTCGTACCAAGTTTTTACCGTCTATGATATCCCGGAAGCGGAACTGGCCATGCGTTTAGAGCCGTTTGAACGCATCTTGCCGCCGGACATCAAACTGGCCTATTTGCCTTCGCCGGGGTTTGTGCGTTTGCGGCTAACCGCTAAGGGGCAAGCCGTGGAAAAATTATCCGCGGCGGCGGAAGATTTGCAACGCGCTTTGGCCGGGTTGTCTTTTACATTGGGTGAAGAAAGTACGGAGGAATTTTGCGCCAAACAACTGCAAAAAATGGGGCGCACCGTCGCGTGTGCGGAAAGTTGTACGGGGGGAAATATCGCCCGTTTAATTACGTCTGTGCCAGGGGCCTCTTCCTATTTTTTAGGTGGGATTGTTTCGTATGCTAACGAAGTAAAAATAAATGTGTTGGGCGTTAACAAAAACGATTTGGAAAAATACGGCGCGGTCAGCGAGCAAGTGGCCTTGCAAATGGCCGAAGGCGCGCGGCGCGTAACGGGGGCGGAGTTTGCCGTTTCCACCACCGGAGTCGCCGGGCCGGAGGGCGGTACGCCGGAAAAACCCGTCGGAACAATCTGGATTGCCGTAGCCGGGCCCAACGGCGTAGCGGCCCAAAAATTTTTGTTTTCACACACGCGCGAGCGCAATATCGGCCGGGGTTCTGTAACGGCCCTGCGCTTATTACTGCGCGCCGTGCAACAGGGATAGACCCAAAAGCCCAGGCGCACGTAGCCCTTTAGCCCTCCCTCGCAGGTGTGCCCGTAGTATCCGTCCGAAATCTTCTTTAGAAGTCCCTCTTGGCTACCCAATGTATAGGTCTAAAGACCTAGATGGACCTAGGTCCTAAAAGCCCGCACGCCTAGGTCCTTTGACCCTTTTTTACTCGTGTTTCTTTTTTTATCCTTAAAGTAGAAGGGCTGTTACGAATCGGTTAAGGAGAAACGTATGAAAAACTGCTTACTGGATTGGGTGAAAAAAAATGGTTTAAACTTGTGTTCTCGGGCGTTGTCCCTATTTTTGGCGGTTGCAATGCTTTGCAACATGGGAACGGATGCCCTGGGGGCTGCGTTATTTAATCAAAACGAGATGATTGCGCGTATTTCCGTCCAAGTAGAAAATGCTATCGCCGAAACCGCCACTACTCCTTCCGCCTTTTTATCCAACTTACATGCCGATTTAGAAAGAGCCGTCCAATCCCCGTCCGCCAACCAAGAAGTTCCTCATAAATATACCTCCAAAGAATATGCCACTCACTATACGCGAGAGGTGGAAGCCGCTTACGCCGAGCAAGCCAAAGAATTGGACAAAGCCATGCAAGAAGCCCTGGCCGATTTTGACGTGCAAGCCCAAGCCGAACGCGACAGAGTGTGGGGGGAATTGTTACGCGATAGCGACAACGCCGGAGCCAAACTTGCCGAGATTGAGGCCTATATCCGCGAACAACGCGTCCAATACGAACAACAACTGAATCGTGAAAAAGGTTCCTATTTAGCCGAACTTCAAAATGAGAAAGCACAGGTCCTCAGCAAAAGTAAAACTGCTTATAAACAATATGTAAAAGAATTTGACAAAGCCATGCAAGAAGCCGATGCCGCGCAAGTGGCTTTCTACCGGGAATTAGTGAATAAAGTAATCAGCAGTTATGAACTGACCCAAAAACCGGAATGTATGCGTGCCGAAGGATACAGTACCCAATGTATCACTGAAACGGTGGGTAAGGCCGCCGATATTAAAGAAGATTTCGTATCCATTATTACGTATTTATCCTCCTTGTCTAACAAAGATGAAATTTTTACTGGGGAAGATAAAGCCCGCATCCAAAAAGCCCTGTGGTTGAACTTTACGGTTAAATCTCGCGCGTGTGCGGCGGGAATTGAGACGGTATACAGGGACGATGCCCAGTGGGGGTCAGCGGCTATAGGCGGTAGTCCGAGTGCGGGACATTCGTTTGATAATGCTTGGAACAGATCCCGGCAACTTTTTGTAGTCAATGAACGGGCGTGCGATTTGGCGATTTCTTCGCTTGTCCCGTTTGCTAACCTAAACGGAGAAGGTTGGAAAATTACCAATTTCCTGCAAGATAATTTTGACAATCCGCTCTTTGGCCAAATCTTATTGGTAGGCGTCAAGGCCTTACTAATGACTAAAAACGGTGGCATGAGTGCGTTGAATAAATTTATGGATGCGGCCTTGGAAAAAGAAAATTCCGGCCGCAAAAAAACGACGTGGGACGCTTTGGATGTTTTTACCGGGGAAGGTTTCATAAGGGCATTGGCTTTTGACGGTACCTTTTTCGGGCATAATGTTTCCAGTTCTGCCCAGCGTAATCCGGGTGAACCCAACGTGTGGGAAGACGTAGCAGAGATGCTTGTGCAAGCAAACACGCCCGCCGCTACCGCAATTTTGGAAAAAGCCATTAAACAATGTGAAGTGGTGTCCGTACCCAATACCGGGATGTTTAAAACTCGCGACCGCAAACAACAGTTTCAGTGCCGGGGTATTTACCCGTTCCTTTTTGGTGTAATTACCCAAAAGCCGGAATTGGTTAATAAGATGGAGGTGCAACCCTTATATCCAGGGTTGCGCGAGGGACCTGAATGGGATGCTCAAGGCCGCACACATTACGTCACAGCCCAAGAAGTCCAGGCCCGCCGTAACCTCAATCGGACCTATGGCTTGAAAGCCAGCCAGGGTGAACTAATTTCCGGACTTTTCTACCAAAATATGTTTGAGGACCTTTACCCGGCGGACAAACAACGCATGGACAGCAAGTTGGCGGCGATACCCTTACTCAACCCCAAAGGGCAAATAAGATCCTACAGCAGAACCAGTGACCGCTATCGCCAGTTGGAAAATAAATTTAATGCTAGAGTTGTTTTTGTAGCATTGGGAGCGGTGTTTGATTATGCGATTTCCTTACTGCTACTTAAAGATATTGGGGCTTTTGTGTCAAAAGTGGGGGCCTTGGCCAAAACGGCCTCCAACGCGATGAAAGTGCGCCAAGTGGTTATGGGTTACAAATTGGTGCCGAACACGTTTGGCAAATCGTTGGCTATTACCCGCGCGTTGAAAGCCAAAAACTTGGGCTTGACGCAACTGCGCTCCTACAAAGACATGACCACGAAAGTTAACAATTTAAAAAACAAAGCCAACAAAATTGTTCAATTCCCCTCCAACGTCGTAACCCGCTTTAGAGAAGCCAACGCGCAAAAAATTCACTTCGGCCAGCCGCATACGGTTAATTTTGATGCCGCCTTGCATGGCGAACAAACCCTCAACGGGGTCCGTGCCGCGCACCGCAATCCGGAAGGGGTAACTCTGTTCAACGGAGCGACCGTTAACAACTTGCGCGATGCCTACACCCACTTACTCAAAGAGCCGGCCAAGAAGGCTTGGTATGGCGCGGGAACGTATATTCGCGAGGGCGGTTGGCCGGGCTTCCGTTCGACGGGAAATACAAAAGGGACTGTTGAACGGATCAATTTGTTGGATCCGCAAAAAGCAACTTTTATTCTCAGAGATAAAAAAGGCAATATCATTCCGTTGAAAGATGTATATGTAGAAAAAGGGATTCTTTACATGAACGGTCAAATGGCCAAAACCTTTAAGGCCTATTTGCCGACGGACCAACTGGAAGCGTTGGCGAATTTAACCCGGGAAGAAAAAATCAGTTTAGGTATTGACGGAATGTGGATTAAGTTGGTAGATAAAACCAAACCGTCCCGCTGGGAACATCTCCGCGGTACCAATGAAAAGTATGTTACGGTCCCGTTGTACGATGCGGCCGGAAATCCGATGGTCCATGTTGGGTTCAACCCCAGTTATAAACACCACAAGGCCTTGTTAGATGTATTGCAAGGGGAGAATGCGACGGCTAAACTCGTATTTAAAGACGGCAAAATTCACCTCTTTAATATGGACGGAACTTTAATTCGCACCTTGGATGAAGTAACAGAAATTTCCATCCCCAAAATGGTGTTTAACAATGTGATCAAAACCGATAATCACGCCTTCCTAACCAAATTGTTTACGTTGGACAAAGGGGCTGCGGGTGCGTTGCGCATTGATCAAACCGGCAACAAAATCCTCTATCCGTGGATGGTAAACTTACTCAGTTACAGTGCAGCGGCCAGTGCCTTGTCCATGACGCTGGAAGATGCCGGTTGGTCGCCGGTAGCCAGTGTATTGGCCAGTTTAACCTTGCCGTACGTGACGGCGCCGTTGGCTCCGTTATTCGCTCCTTTTGTGGAACGTTTTGGGGCTCGTAAAGTATTAAATACTTCCTTGCTCTTGGCTTCCGGTTCGCTGATGATGGCGATGGGTACCGGTTGGAGAGGGCATGGTATTGCCAAAGGCGAAGACGGTAAAGATCACGCTGTTTCCCCGACCTGGAGTTTGATGCTCAACGCCGGGCTGACTGGCTTGGCGGCTACGGGGGTGCGTGCCTCGTCTAACTTGGTAATCAAATCCTACGAAATCGGTAAAAACAGTTTGGTTGTATCGATGATCGGTAAGAGTTTAGGTGCGATGAGTACATCCTTAGTGCCGGCGGTAGCGTACTGGGCGAAAAAATCGGAAGTAGATTTCTCCGGCTCTTATCCGTACATGTTGGCGGCCACCTTGCTGACGATGGGCGGCCTGCGTTGGCGTATTCCGAACCGGGAATATACCAAAGGATTTATCCGCAGTGCTCGTGCCGCCGGTCAACATCCTTTCCGGGAGCCGTATAAATTATTCGGCAAAAAAGAATTCTGGCCGTATGCGGCGGGTATTACCTTGATGGGTTCGTTGGAAGGATACATCTACTTTAAAGCGTTGTCCGCGTGGACCCGGGATGCTTACGGGGAAGAAGGCCTCGGTTGGAATAAGCCGACGGCTAAGTTTGCCGCCGCGTTGAGTTTGGCGGCTCCGCAATTGTTCTGGCGTTGGAGCGGAAGCGGCTTGGGCAAGAAAGCAACAAGGTTGAAACGCTTTGATTTCTCGCGCAGAGATAATTTCCGCAAAGGGGTCATTAACTCCGGAATCTTGGCCTTGACCGGCGGAACGATATACGCTGCGGCCGACGAAGATGCGGTGGGATGGAATATTGCGAGTGGATTACTTATCGGTACGGCTACGGCTAACATTTTCCAATATACGCAAAAACTGATGCTTGAATCTATAGAACGGTACAATATGGCGCGTAAGACCGCCGGTGAATTCAACCGCATCGTGAAAGATCGTACGGCGATGACGGTGTACTCGTCCGGTAACTTTGGGTTGGCTCTGCCGGCCATTCCGGCTATTGCGGCCTCTCAACTTAGAACAGGCGACCCGGAACACGGCATCGCGGGTGAAGGCGAAGTGGAAGCGGGTAAACATACTTCTTGGATTCCGCTGATGGCCTATACCTTGGGACACGGTATGGTGATGTTGCAAGAATTTGGTAAATTGGAAAAAGTCGGTAATGCCTTATCCGCCGGATGGCATATAGCCGGCCCGGTGCTCAGACCGGCCTTCTTAGCCACCTTGGTAGGGGTGGGTATGTCCAATTTGATACAAATCAACAGTGGGTCGGCAGTAGAGGGAAACTTAATGCAATTGAATGTAACGGATACACCGACCGTGAACACGGACACGGACTCCAGCAGAAATTTCCCCAGTGCTCCCTCCCTGTCCGAGCCTACGTTGCGCCCGCAAGAAAGTGGTTTCGGTAGTTTCCACTTGAACCGTGCCGGGACGTCTTTAAGCCCGCTGTTCGTACCAACCTTGCCGGCACCGCAACCGCAAGAACCGGAAGAAGAAACCGACGAACAATAAGAATTATTTTGCCGGATCATTAACAAGTACCCTCCGTCCATGGGGCGGAGGGCTTGAACCGCTGTTAGTTGGTCTTGCGCTCTTTTGCTTGCTGGATGCTTCACTTTCTCTTCTTTTTGTGTGGTTTTTTAAAAAGGCACAAAAAAGACTTGCATTTGTTTTCCCGCCCCTCGTCATTCCGCAGCGTTTTAGTGCGGAATATAGGGGCGGAAATAAAAAATGCTTGACATCGTTTTTTTTTTTGCTAGGATTTGCATATGCTAATTCTCTGTGGAGGGATA
>JAZRIL010000025.1:0-27668 GCA_045645285.1 Elusimicrobiaceae bacterium
ACGACTAATAGTTCAATTAAGGTAAACCCTGCTCCGTTATAAAACAAAGATGTCATCCCAAACTTGATTTGGGATCTTCCACGCATGTTGTTGCTGTTTTTCTTGCATAACAGTGTGCGTGGAAGATGCTGAATCAAGTTCAGCATGACTTTATTTTCGGTTTCTTTTTGCATAAAAATTTCTCCTTGTAAAAAAATAACAGACACCCTATTATCGTTTTTTTTTTTGATTTGTCAAGTCTTTTGTGATAAGGGTTCTAATCAAAATAAACGCCTTGCCAACGGGTTAGAAAAATTATGTTATGTAACGAGGAGGAAAATTATGACACTACTTGATTTAATACAACAGCGCCGCTCGTGCTATGCGCTGACAAATAAAATTCCACTCACAGAGGAACAACTTGTTACGCTCGTGCAAACTGCTGTTAAACACGCACCGAGTGCGTTTAATTCGCAATCGTCGCGCGTGCTGATTTTGCTCAATGAAAAACACCATGCGTTTTGGCGTTTGACTTCTGAGGCACTACAAAAAATTATCCCGCCCGAAAAATTTGCCCCGACGGCAGAAAAAATGACCGCGTTTGATAAGGCGTTCGGAACGCTGCTGTTTTTTGAAGATTGGACGGTTGTGGAAGAATTGCAAGCGCGTTTTCCGACGTACGCGGACAACTTTCCTATCTGGGCATATCAGGCCAACGGGATGTTGGAATATATCATTTGGACGGCATTGGCCGAGCAAAAAATCGGGGCGAGTTTACAGCATTACAATCCGTTGGTGGATGAATTCGTACGACGTGAATTTAACGTGCCGGCTGCGTGGAAATTGGTGGCGCAAATGCCTTTTGGCGAAACGGTTTCTGCGCCGGAAGAAAAAACATTTTTGCCGCTTGAACCGCGGATACGTGTGGAAAAATAAATAATAACATCCCCTATCTTTCGTCGGATAGGGGATGTTTGAGGTTGGTTTGTTATTTAATTATTTCTTTAATAATTGGGTAAGCGGTGGGTTTTTGGGTGCCCACTTTTACTGCGGTTTTAAATAACGTTACTCCGGCGTCTAACCGTTTTTTGTCGGAGGCGTATAAGGTGGCAATTACATCGCCTTTTTTGACGGTTTCACCGCATTTTTTGGCTAGCCAAATACCGGCTTCGTAATCAATTTTATCTTCCATGGTGTTGCGTCCGGCCCCCAATAATACGGCCGCACAACCGGCAATTTTAGCATCTATGTGTTGTACGTAGCCGTTCTTTTCGGCTTTGAAGTCGTATTTCAGTTTAGCGTTTTTCAGGTAGACTTCGGGTTTGTCTACGACGGCCGGATTGCCGCCCTGCCATTTAATCATTTCGCGCAGTTTGGCGATTGCTTCGCCGTTGTTAATTTTTTCTTCCAAGAGTTTACGTGCTTTTTTAAGGTCTTTGCAAGCCCCGCTGATGAGCAACATGTGCGCGGCTTCTTCCAGTAATAACTCGTAAAAATCCGGCGCGAGGGTTTTGTTCCCTTTCAAAATTTCAATCGTTTGGTGCATTTCGTTGGCATTGCCGATAGCGCGTCCCAACGGTTGGTCCATATACGTAATGAGCGCGCGGCAGTTGAGCCCCAGCAGTTTGGCGGTAGCCACAAGCGCGCGGGCGAGTTTGCGGCTGTCTTCCAAATTTTGCATAAATGCGCCGGAGCCGTATTTTACGTCCATCAAAAGACTATCTACCCCTTCGGCATATTTTTTAGATAAAATGCTGGCTACAATCAGCGGACGGCTTTCCACAGAACCGGACGCATCGCGCAAAGAATATAATTTTTTGTCGGCGGGAGCGAGGTCTTTGGTTTGCCCGAACATACATACATTTAGTTTTTTAATTTGCTTGTAAATATCTTTGACAGGTACGCGCACATTAAATTTTTTCATGGATTCCAATTTATCCAGCGTGCCGCCCGTGTGTCCCAGTCCGCGGCCGGACATCATCGGCACTGCCGCGCCCGCACACGCTACAAGTGGAGCAAGTGCCAAGGAAATCCCGTCGCCAACGCCGCCGGTAGAGTGCTTATCTACTTTGGGCAGTTTGGTAATCTTTTTAAAATCCAACCGTCCGCCGGAGTGCGCCATGGCTTTTGTAAACATAGCGGTTTCTTTATCACACAGCGGGCGCAGAAAACAAGCCATCAAAAACGAAGCAAGTTGGTAATCGGGTACAGTGCCTTTGGCGGCTCCTTGGGCAACGAAATTAAATTCTTCTTGTGTCAGTAAGTGGCCGTTGCGTTTTTTAATAATAATATCAAGCATTCTCATAGTTATTTCCTCCCGGTGTATATCTAGGAACCTTTAGCATACCATTTTGCGGCGAAAAAGAGAAGTGTTTTTTGTACGCAAAAAAACTCCGGGCTACACCCGGAGTTGATGAAAAGCGTTGCTTTTTACAACGTGCCCGGCATTTTTCGCACGCGTTTGAGATTGTTTTTATTTTGCTCCATCAGTTGTTGGATGGCTTCGTCTTGCTGGGCCAATAATTTTTTTTGTTGGGCCAGATACGCTTTGTAATTAGGAGCGGTGGCGGCTTCTTGTTTGAGTTTACGTTCCGTGTTAAACGTAATATAAAAGGCCTTATCTTTTACTTCATTACCAAAGGCGGTTTGAATATCGCGCAAGGTGTTTTGGTTATTAAGTTGCGTGGCCGCCCAGGCCTGTTTGATGCGGACCCGTTCGGCATAACTGGCCTTACCGGGGAAAGTTTCTTCTTCCAGGGTTACTTCCAACATTTGCGGAGCCGGCTTGCGGGCCGTACGCGGCTGGGAGGCCGAAGCGGGAACTGCGGCCTTTTGCATGGGCACAAACGGGGTACCGGGCGGCCACGCTCCCGCATTTTTTGAAGCCAATTTTAAAACAACGTTGAAGTATTGTTGGAGCCAAAAATTTTTGATTTTTTCTTTTTGTTCTTTAGACATGCACCCGGATAGTAAAAGGCAGATGCACACAATAAACACGATATTTTTTTTCATAAATCCCCTTTACAGCACTATAACAAATTTACGGTAAGCCGTACAACTCTTTGGCCTGTTGCGTGGTTAATTCGGCCAAGGTTTCCGGCGGCATATCCAAATAGTCGGCCACGAACTGCGCGATGAGTGGCACGTTGGACGGATCGTTACGGGTACCGCGTTTACTTTGCGGAGATAAATACGGGCAATCGGTTTCCAAGATAATTTTATCCGCTCCGACTTTTTTGACGGCTTCGCGGATGTACTCATTTTTCTTGTATGTAAAACAACCGTTGATGCCGAGCAAAAGTCCTTCATCCAGGGCTTTTTTGGCTTCTTCATAGCGGGCACAAAAACAGTGCAGTACGCCGGGATAGCGGGTGGAAGAATTTTTTTTCCACGTATGTTTAAGCACGGTGAAAGTGTCGTCGTAAGCGGCATAATCTTCCGTGCTTTTGCGCACGTGTAACACAAGCGGTTTTTGGGTTTGATTGGCCAGCGCAATCATTTGCTCAAAAACAGCGTGTTGCAATGTTTTTGGGGCTATGTCCAAGCAGGTATAATCCAATCCGATTTCACCTATAGCCAGCGTGCGTTTGTCTTGCAAAAGGGTAGGAAATTGAGCCGCTTCCTCCGGGCCGTATTGGGGGGCATATTCCGGGTGAATCCCAAGCACCGCCCCGATAAATCCGGGGTATTTATCCACCAGGGCAAATGCCGGTTGCCACTCGTTGGGAGCGCAGGCAATTTCTATGCTGGCGCAAAGTCCTGCCTGCGGCAAACGCGTGGTAATCAATTCATCGCGGTCCGCATCAAAAGCGGGGTCGTTTAAATGAGCGTGGGAGTCAATAAAGTGCATAATTATTTTTGTAAATAGGTGTTGATAACTTCCTCTTTAAACGCTTGAAATTTGCCTTCGGAAATGGCCACGCGGGCGCGCTCCATCAAACGGATTAAAAAGCGGATGTTGTGAATGCTCATCAGACGGTGGCTGGTGAGTTCGGCCGAACGGTACAAGTGGCATAAGTAGGCGCGCGAGTAATGGCGGCACGTGTAGCAATCACACGATGGGTCCAGCGGGATATCTTGCGTACGGTACTCGCTGTTTTTGATGTTCACGCGTCCGGTGCTGGTCATGGCCATGCCGTTGCGCGCTACGCGTGTGGGCCATACGCAATCAAACATATCTACGCCACGTTCAATGGCATTCAACATTTCTACCGGCGTGCCAAGCCCCATAAAATAGCGCGGTTTTTCTTCGGGCAAATTTTCGGTAACGGCGAGCACGGCCCCGTTCATTTGTTCCAATGTTTCGCCGAGCGAAAGCCCGCCCAAGCAATAGCCGTGCGTGGGTAGCGAGGCCATGTGCAAGGCGGCCTCTTTGCGTAAATCGGGGAAAATGGATCCTTGAATAATGCCGAATAAAAGCGAATTTTTCACGGAGAAACTACCGTCTTGTTGTACGGCGATTTGTTGGATGGGCACCGTTTTTTCATACGCACGCGCGGCCCGTTCGGCCCAACGTTTCGTGATATTTAATGCCTCGCGCGCGTCGTGTTTGGACGGGTCCTTGGCGTGGATACACACGTCCAACATCGTCCAAATGTCCGAGCCGATTTCGCTTTCAAATTGAATTACATTTTCGGGCGTGAATAAATGTTTGCTACCGTCGTGGTGGGATTGAAACGTAACACCCTCGTCGGTGATTTTGCGAAATTTGGAAAGACTGTACACTTGAAACCCGCCCGAGTCGGTCAATATACTGCCGTTCCAATGCATAAATTTATGGATGCCGCCCATTTGTTGCAGGATTTTTGTGGTCGGGCGTAGGTATAAGTGATACGTGTTGGAAAGTAAACACTCGGCCCCGGCGTTTTTCAAATCTTCGTCGGTAAGTGCTTTGACGCACGCTTGCGTGGCTACCGGCATAAACACCGGGGTATGCACGGCCCCGTGGCGCGTATATAAAATACCCGTGCGGGCTTTGCACGACGAGTCCTTGGCTAAAATGTGAAAAGGGGAAACCATATTTATATTTTACCATTTTTACGCCGGGCTGGGGGGAAGCGTCCTCTTGCCCGGGATCCTCGCCTGTTATTTCCAAGGTGTGGAAAAGAATATGATAACAGAACCCCTGCAACGATTTGCAGGGGCTCTTATAAAGTCGTCCTGAAATTGATTCAGGCGCTTGCTTATTTAACTCTGCCGGCGGAACCGAATACGTTTTCGTTCTTTTCGGCGTACATTTTAATCAGGGCTTCGCGGGCCGGACCTAAGTATTTGCGCGGGTCAAATTCAGCCGGTTTTTCAGCGAAGATTTTGCGGATGGTGGCGGTCATAACTAAGCGGCCGTCAGAATCCACATTGATTTTGCACACAGCCGATTTGGCGGCTTTGCGCAGTTGTTCTTCCGGGATACCGGCGGTGTTGTCCAATTTGCCGCCGTATTTATTGATTTGTTCCACGGCCCATTGCGGTACGGAGGAAGAACCGTGCAACACAATCGGGAAACCGGGCAAGCGTTTGGAAACTTCTTCCAAAATATCAAAGCGAAGTTCCGGTAATTTCTCACCGGGTTTTACTTTAAATTTATAAGCCCCGTGGCTGGTACCGATAGAAATAGCCAAGGAATCTACGCCCGTGCGTTTAACGAAATCTTCCACTTGGGCCGGGTCGGTATAGGTGTGGTGTTCGGCGGAAACTTCGTCTTCAATGCCGGCGAGTACGCCCAGTTCGCCTTCTACGGTTACGTCGTGTTGGTGCGCGTAGTCTACTACTTTTTTAGTAAGGGCTACGTTTTCTTCATAGGGAAGACTGGAGCCGTCAATCATTACAGAGGAAAAACCGTTATCAATGCAGTCTTTGCACAGTTCAAAACTATCGCCGTGATCCAAGTGCAAGCACAGCGGAACCGGTTTGCCGATTTCTTTCATCATTTCCACCGCACCGCGGGCCATCCAGCGCAGCAAGGTGGCGTTGGCATATTGGCGGGCGCCTTTAGATACTTGCAAAATCACGGGAGAGCCGGTTTGCACACAAGCGGTAACAATCGCTTGGAGTTGTTCCATATTGTTGAAGTTATACGCCGGGATGGCATAGCCGCCGGCCATAGCATCTTTGAACATTTGGCGGGTGTTTACCAGGCCAAGTTCTTTGTAAGAAACAGTCATGTATTTCCTCCTAAAAATAAACTTCTTCCTCTACATTTTACAATTTTTTCCCGGTTTGGGGTAAGTTTTGTATGAGAAATCGTTAACAAAGGTCGGGTAATGAAAATCCGGTAAAAGAGGGGCTGTGTACCGAACGGTTAGAGGGACTAGGCCGCGTGCCCGTCCGGCAAGGACTTGCAAAAAGTGAAAGTTGTGAGTATAATGTAGATACCTAAATTATCACAAAACGGAGGATTTATGACGGGAAAAATGGATTTTTCACTTCTTAAAACGCTGACTAATTTGGCCGGTGTTTCCGGGCGCGAAGCGGCTGTGCGTAAGTGTCTGCAAGAGCGTTTGACCCCGTATGCGGATGAAATCCGCACCGATGTATTAGGTAATTTAATCGTATACAAAAAAGGCACGTCGGATAAAAATTTATTGTTGTGTGCACACATGGATGAAGTAGGGCTTATGGTGCGCTACGTAGATGATAACGGATTTTTATATTTTGTAACGGTGGGCGGCATTGACCCGCGCACGTTACTGGCTCAACGGGTGCGTGTGCAAACGAAGAACGGTCCGATTTTGGGCGTTATCGGCACGAAACCCGCTCATATTACTACGGAGGCCGACCGCGCCAAAGCCGTCCCGCTTAGCGACCTTTACATTGACACCGGGCTTCCCGCCGGACAAGTGCACCAATTTGTAGAACCCGGCGACAGTGTGGTTTTGGACCGCCAATATGAAGAATTTGGCGACGGCCGCATTTGTGCCAAAGCATTGGATGACCGCGCGGGAGCGTTTGTGCTGGCTGAACTGGTCCGTACGATTAAAAATCCTTTCTATAACATATATGCCGTTTTTACCGTGCAGGAAGAAGTGGGCCTGCGCGGGGCAACGACGGCGGCGTTCGGCATTGATGCGGACCTCGGCTTTGCCTTGGATTCTACCGGGGCGGCGGATATCCCCGGCTGCGCACCGCAAAACTACATTGTGCGCGTAGGGGATGGCGTGGGCGTATCGGTCATTGATGGGCGTACTATTACGCCGGATTGGCTCTTTGAAGGACTTAAACAAATTTGTCGTCAAGAAAAAATCAACTGGCAAGTGCGCTGTGCCCCGCGCGGCGGGAACGATGCGGGTGTGATTCACTTGTCCAAAACGGGTATCCCGGCGTGTGCGCTGTCTTTGGCGGCGCGCAATATTCACTCGTGCGTGGAAGTGTCGGCCAAGTCGGATATAGAAGCCATGTTCCAACTTGTTTCGTACGTAGCCAAAAACGGAGTAGCGCGTCCATAAAAATTATGAGTACAAAGCAAAAAATGATTTTAGGCCAAAAGCGGGGCGTATTTGTAGATGTGAGTGAGTATAGCAAACACGCCACGTATGCGCTTAGCGCGCCGGAACTGGCGGCACTGACTAAACTGGATTTAGCATACCGTACCCTGGTGGCGATACTTTTTAATTATGTACCTACTTCGGGCCATCCGGGGGGAAGTATTTCCAGCGGGCGCATTGTGGAACATCTTTTATATAAAGAAATGGTGTATGATTTAAAACGTCCGCTAGTAAATGAAAACGATATTATTTCCTACGCCGCCGGACATAAAGCACTCGGGTTGTATGCCATGTGGGCCCTGCGTAACGAATGTGCGCGCATAGCCGCACCCGCGTTGTTGCCGACGAAAAAAGAGCAACAACTGCGCTTGGAAGATTTACTCGGTTTCCGGCACAATAAAGTGCAAGCAACGCCCTTGTTTACTAAATTTCATTCCAAACCGTTAGGCGGTCACCCCGAGCCGCTTGTGCCGTTCGTACGCACGAGCACCGGGGCCAGCGGGGTAGGCGACGGCTCAGCTGTCGGGCTTGCTTTAGCGGCGGCGGACGCTTACGGGAAAAAATGCCCGGTCGTTCACATTATTGAGGGTGAAGGCGGGCTTACCGCCGGACGCGTCAGCGAAGCCGCGGCCATAGCGGCAACGGCGCAACTTAAAAATGTGGTTTTTCACATTGACTGGAACGAGGCCTCCATTGAAACCAACCGTGTAACGGCAGAAGGGGAAAACCCCGGCGAATATGTCCAATGGAATCCGTGCGAATTTTTCCGCATTCACGATTTTAATGTAATTTACGTGGCCGACGGTCATGATTTTGACCAAATTCACGTGGCCCAACGCTTGGCCGCCAATTTAGATAATCACCAACCGACGGCGATTGTGTACCGTACCGTCAAGGGGTGGCACTACGGCATTGAAGGAAAGGCCTCGCACGGCGGCGGACATAAGTTTGCCTCAGACGGTTTTTACCAGGCCTTAGCCGAATTTGAAAAAACATTTGGCGTGTCGTTCCCGCATTTTGAAGGGGAGAAAACACCCGCCAACGTGGAAAAGTATTTTTGGGCCAGTTTGGGGGTCATTCGTCAAGCACTTGAAAAAGAGAAAACGACCGCCAAGTATATGGCTAAGTTACTTGCCGCGCGTGCCTCTACACTTAAAAAAGCCAAACGCACCGTGCGCAAAAATTTGGGCAACAGCCGGACACTTTATCAGTTTGCCCCGTCTAAAGTGCCGACGGAATTTAATTTTAAAAAAGGCGAATCGTATGCCACACGCGGCGTTCTTGGCAACGTGCTTGGTTATTTAAATAAACAAACCAAAGGCACGTTACTTGTCGGCTCGGCCGATTTATACGGTTCTACCGGGGCCGGGGCGGTAGCGAAGGATTTTGCCGCGGGCAATTTTAACGCGGTAACTAATCCGCTTTCCCGCCGCGTAGCCATGGGCGGTATTTGTGAAGACGGCATGGCCGCGGTGTGCAGCGGTATTTCGTCCTTTGGTGTGCACATGGCGGTGAGTGCGTCGTACGGTGCCTTTTTAGCGTTTGAACACGTGGCCGCACGTCTGCACGCCATCGGTGTGCAAGCCGCGCGCGAAGCAGGGTTGCAACCCAATACCTTGATTTTATTTAACGGGCATGCCAGCGTGCCGACGGGAGAAGACGGCCCCACACATGCCGATCCGCAATCGTTGCAACTGGTGCAAGATAATTTCCCGGCGGGGGCGTGCATTACGGCGACTCCTATGGAAGTAGACGAAATTTGGCCGCTTGTTACCAAAGCGTTGTCCTTGCGCCCGGCGGTGTTTGCGCCGTTTGTGGCGCGGCCGTCTAACGCGTTTTTGGATAGAAAGGCACTGGGGATGGATCCGGCGCAACAGGCGGTAAACGGGCTGTATTATATGCACCGCGCGAAAGGGAAGGCCGACGGTACAATCTTGGTGCAAGGGGCCGGCGTAGGCAGAACCGTAGCGCAACAAGTGTTGCCCGAACTGGCCAAACAAAAACTCAATGTGAATGTCGTGTATATCACGAGCCGTGAACTTTTTGAGGCCTTGCCGCAAAAAACGCAAGAAAAACTCTTGCCGCTTGAACTGCGCCAAACGGCGATGGGTATTACCGATTTCACGCGCCCGACGTTAGATGCATGGCTGCTGAGCCAAGCGGGGCGCAATCATACCTTGTGGCCGCATAAAAACGGTGCGTTTTTAGGTAGCGGAAGCGCGGCCAAAGTGTATGAAGAAGCAGGTCTTGCGGGCAGCGATATGTTGGCCGCTATCAAGACGTACGTAAAAGATTTAAAAAAAGCCAAACATTGGCTATAACTTTGGAGGAGAAACTATGGCAGAAGAAAAACCTTATTTAACAGGACGGACGTATATTTTCAAACTTCCCAAGGGGAAAGATTTGTTGGAAGCACTGGCCGATTTTTGTCACGATAACCAAGTCAAATGCGGTATCGTCAGCGTAATCGGTACGGTAGCCAATGCGACTATCGGTTACTACGATATGGCGAAAAAACGCTACGAAAAAACCGTTATCAACCAACCACTGGAACTCTTGAATTTGACGGGTAACATTTCCATTCAAGACAACCGCCCCATGGTACACGCGCACGTGACGCTGGCCGATGAAGAATATAATGTGATTGGCGGGCATTTAATGTTGGGTACCAAAATCCACGTTTGCGAGGCGTATGTGCAGGAACTGGTAGGTGAACCCAAAGTACGCCGCACCGATAAAGTAACCAAACTGGCGTTGTGGAGTTAAGACGTAACAGTTTGTAATATCTATAAGTACGCTCTCTCTTTTCGTCATCCCGCAGGGTTGGAGTGCGGGATATAAAAGAGAGAGCGTTTTGTTTTCCCTATTCTCTATATTCCGCACTATATCCCGTATTACAACCTTACGGGACAGGCTCTTACGGAATGACGAGAGAATAGGGAATAAGTCAGATATTTTTCTGTCAGGTGAATCTTTGAGGTAATAAACCCGCGCAAGATAACAAATTTGGGGAAATAATGTCAAGTATAATTTTTAAAAAAACTTGCAATTTATTTCCTAAAGAGTTTTAATAGAAATGTAGGAGTAGTTACACAAACTTATATTAGGAGGAAGTACTTAGCATGAAAAAACTACTAAGCTTATTAGCCGTAGCCGCTTTGATGCCGGTTGCCGCTAACGCTGAAGTATTGCAAAACGTAAACCTCAAAGGTGATATTCAAACCATCGCCTCTGATGTCAAACACAGTGATGACACCTACGCCCGCGGAACGAGCGCACGTGTGTTAGCCGGTTTGTCTGCTGACTTGGTGGAAGACGTAACCGCGAACTTGATGTTCCAATATGCCAATATTTGGGGCAGCGACGATTCCACCGGTAAAACCGTTCAAGGTTACTGGGACAACGTCCGCTTGGCTGAAGCCAACGTAGTGCTCCACAACTTGTTCTGCTGCTTAGAAGCCACGGTCGGCCGCCAATTCTACGGTGACGAAGATAGCGCCGTAATGTATTTTGGGCCGAACCACTACAACGCCGAATTCAACGGTTATGTAAGCTCTGTAGACGCTGCCAAAATCACCTACGGTGATGACGTCAAAGCCCTCACCTTGATCGGTGGTCGCGTCAACGGGTTAGTATGGCTGGGTGCCAACGATACTATGGCTATTCCTGCTATCCAAACTATCCCCAACTTTGGTATGGGTTCTATGGATTTCTTCGGCGCGGACTTCCGCATGAACTTGGGTGACAATGTGAAAGTTCAAGTTTACGGCTATGATTTCCGCGACGTCCCGAACTGGAATGGCGGCGTAGATGCCAACGGCGGTTTCTATGGTGCTAAATTGAGCTTAGATGCTGCTGTACGCTTGAGCGCTGAATATGCGCGCAACTTCGGCGGAAAACGCTTGATCAAAGAACACAAAGATACCGGTCATATGTTAAAAGTAGACGCCGCTATGGACTTTGACACCGTCACTGCCCGTGGTGCTTTCTACTATGCCAACGAAAACTTCGTTGCGTTCGGTAACTACACCCCCGGCTTGTTAGTTGGTCATGCCTTGGGTGGTCAATTGAACGGTTACAGTGTGGAAGGTGTATCTATGTTCAACCTTGGTTTTGATATGAAAGCGGCCGAAAAATGGACCTTCTCTTTGGACGGCTATTCTTTCCAAGATCACCGCATGAAACACTCCGCCACCTACGAAGCTGACTTAACCGCCAAATATGCCCACAACGAAAATGTGGAATTGTTTGCTGGTTTGGGTTATGCCAACTATGCCAAAATGTTGGGTATGGACCATCGCGACAACGTCAAAGGCCAACTCGGCATGTTAATCAAATTCTAAGTTAATTAGAAATTGAAACAAAAACCCCCGCTTAACGGCGGGGGTTTTTTGTTTTGCCCTGTTTTGCCTCGCTATACCCCGCACAGAAACATTGCGGGGTGACGAGCGAGGCGGGGGACACAAAACCCCGCTCGTAAGAGCGGGGCTTTTTGTTGTGCTTATTTGTGAGTATGTATCGCCACGCCCCGGCACCCCGCAGAGTTTCTATGCGGGGTATAGGCGCGGCAAGGTCCCGTATCGCACCCCTTATATCCCGCATACCGACACTGCGGGATGACGAAAGGGGTGCGGACAACTGCGTGATTGTGCGAGGAGATTTTTTGTTGTATGACACTTGCCGCATCCCTCGCCCCTTGCGGGAGATCTTTGGCGCGTAGGCGTGCTCTCTTTTTTCCTCGCCCCTTGCGGGAGATCTTTGCCGCGTAGGCGTGCTCTCTTTTTCCCTCGCCCCTTGCGGGAGATCTTTGCCGCGTAGGCGTGCTCTCTTTTTCCCTCGCCCCTTGCGGGAGAGGGTGCCCGGAGGGCGGGTGAGGGGTATTATACGTAAAGAATAACAACGCCCCCTCATCTGGGCCTTGCCCACCTTCCCCCGCCAGGGGGGAAGGAATATTTAATATCTGACTATAAAAACGCCCTGTGCATTAGCACAGGGCGTTTTATAATATCTTCGGCAAGGACTTAGAAGTACAAATCCCGTTTACCGGCTTTAATCTTGGCTAAATTATCCTCAATCAGTTTATGAATGGGGGAATCCGCCGGGAAGGCTTCCTTGGCTGTACTTTCAATAAGTGCGTACCCTTTGGCCTTTAGCGGGGCGGGGGCGAAGTCCTCCAAATACTCGGCAAAGGTAAACATGGCATTAGGCAGACAATGCGTTTTGATAAGCCCCGGTTTAGCCATATCCATAAAGTCTTTTCCCACACGTCCTAAGCGGTAACAACCTGTGCAGAAAGACGGCATGTGTTTGGCGTCCACCACGGCGTCAATGACCTGTGCCAAACTGCGCTCGTCGGTCAAGGTAAACTGGCTACCGTTGTCCTTATCGTACGAATAGCCGCCCGGATTGACGCGCGACGCGGCGGAAATTTGCGATACGCCGAGCTCCAAACACGCGTTACGCATGGCCGGGCTTTCGCGTGTACTTAAAATAATGCCCGTGTACGGTACGGCTAAGCGCAAAACGGCCACGCATTTTTTGAAATCGTCATCGGATAATACGTCGTTGGGGTGCTGGCTGAAATCACTTCCCTCCGCAGGTTCAATGCGCGGAATGGAAATCGTATGCGGGCCAATGCCGTATTTTTTATCCAAATACCACGAGTGTTCCAGCGTGGCTAAAATATCGTATTTGTAGTTGTATAAGCCGAGTAGCGGCCCAATACCTACGTCGTTAATGCCGGCTTGTAGAGCGCGGTCCATGGCGTCTAAACGGAACTGATAATCTTTCTTGGCGCCCGCGATATGCAACTTTTCATACGTTTCTTTGTGGTACGTTTCTTGAAAGAGTTGGAACGTGCCGATATTGCATTTTTTAAGTTCGGTAAATTGTTCTAACGTCAGCGGCGCAATATTGACGTTGACGCGGCGGATGTTTTGGCCGTTCCAACGGGTGTCGTAAATCGTTTTAACGCTGTTGTAGACGTATTGCAAGCCACCGCCGGGGTAGGCCTCACCCGCCACCATTAAAATACGTTTGTGGCCTTGTTGTAAAAGCGCGGTGACTTCCTGTTTGATTTCATCTTGCGTGCTGGCGTGGCGTTTTAACTTCGTGTTGGAACGACGGAACGCACAATAAATACACTCGTTAGAGCATAAATTGGAAATATAAAGCGGTGCAAACAGAACAATGCGGTTGCCGTAAATGGTTTCTTTGACAAATTTAGCCGTATCGTAGAGTTTGTTTAATAAGTTGCGGTCGGTTAAATTGAGTAAAACTGCCGCGTCTGAGAGCGAAATGCCTTTTAATTCTTTTGCTTTTTCTAAAATGGCCGTCACGTCGGAATCGGTATGCGACCGGGCATCTTCCAACGTTCGTTGTAGTTTTTCATCATCAATAATCATACGTATATGATACCATTTTAGGCGCAAAAAAACCCCGGCCGGGCGCCGGGGTTTTGGACTGTATTAAAGACTGGGATCAAAGTCAAAATAATCGTACGGGTTCATTTCCGTTACGTTGGCAATAAAATTAAGCGGAATGACCGAGGTAATAATGTTAAAGGTGTGTGCGGCGGAGTTGTATTTTTTCTTCGCGGCTTGGATATGCTTTTCCGACTGTTTGACGCTTTCTTGCAGTTTAGTAAAGTGTTCGTCGTCGGCGAGTTCCGGGTGCTTTCGCGCGGCCTCAAATACTTTATGCAACGCTTGGGTGAGTTGGCTTTCGTACGCCACGCGCTCTTTCAAAATTGTTTTTTGCTGTTTGGGCTCTTTAAATGCGCTTAATTTATAGACAAACTCGCGCTCCAATTCCGGCAAAGACGCCGCCGACAGCGCGACGGAAGGAATCAGTTCGGTGCGGAATTTTAATTGACGGTCTAAATTCTGCCAGGCCTCTTTGGCCTGTTTGTTGAGTGCCGCAAATTTGAAATAGGCCAGTATGACAAAAATAACTAAAATGCACATCGCACCGAATAAAAACCACGTAATCATAAATGCTTCCTCCCCGCAGGCCCGGCCCGCTACTATCAGTATAAGAATTAATCGCCCGGAAATCAAGCGGAAAATGACGCTGCCTAACCTGTCAAAACTTGTTATAATAAACTTACAAGGAGCCGACTATGGAACAACAACGTATTAACATTATGCAAGACCAGCCTGCTGTCGTGGCGGCAGCACAACAACCGCAAGAACCTAAAGTGGAATATGCCACCGTTTCGGAACGGTTTGTGGCTCTGTTGATTGATTACGGGATTATTTTTATCCCGGGTCGTTGGATAGGGGCGTGGGTGCTGAAAAATGTGATTGCCGACTGGGAATTGTGGCATTACGTTGCGTTGGTCGCGATTATCAACGGCCTATTTGTGTTGTACGAAACCGTGTTTTCGTGCGGGGACCGCGTGACACTAGGCAAGGCACTGGTGGGAATTGCCGTCGTGAAAAAAGATTTAAGCGGCCCGATTTCGTTTGGCCGCGCGTTTTTGCGGGCGATTGGATATTACATCAGCGGCGGGCTGTTGATGGGAGGATTTTTACTGGCTTTCTTTGACGATAAACACCGCGCCCTGCACGATGTGTTAGGCGGTAGCGTGGTGGTGCAAATCCGTCAAAAAAGCGGCGCTGAACGGATGCTGGTGCGTTTGTTGGGGAGTGTGCTACTCATCACGTTCGCCTGGACGGTGTATGCGCAATTTTTCGGTGGGGGGACTTTGATTGACCAGTATTACATCCGGCACGCGCGTATCCACTTGCAAAAAATGGCCCTGTTGGAAGAAAGTCACTTGGCCCGGTACGGTTATTACACCAACGATTTGTTACGCTTGTCTTTATTGTCCGGCGACCCGGTGCAGTTTCAGCGGGATACGCAAGAAATTTTGGAACCGAAAGGATTTAGAATCGGCGTGAAAGGAAATACCTACAAAATCAGCGCGTATGCCAAAGATAAAAAACATACGCAAGTGGTGTTTGCCCCGGCAGAAAGATAAAATTGTTCGCTGGTTTAACTAACTATCCCCCGCCAAAATTGGCGGGGGATAGTTGCTAGATGCCTACTTCCGCACATTGGTTTAATGCGTTTTCTTTCATACGTTCTTTTCCGTATGTTTTTACCCATGTTTCACAGAATAGTTTGCGTTCGGCATTTCCGGGAGTTGTTGCCAGAACAAACTGGTTTCCGAAAGAACCGTCAAAATATATGGACGTTTCTATAGAGGTCCCTTTAAGCCAAAAGCCATTATATCCCGTGTAACTTGTTCCTAAATCTACATAACATCCTTTCGAATGGCAAGCTACTGTAATCCGGCCGAATTTGGTATAGCAGCGGTGGCCTTCTATTTTGGAACAAGAAGGGTCAATATCTAACAGCGTGGAATCTTCTTCTATAAGATAGGTTGTTGTGGCCGGTAAACCGTTGGCAAGAACATACATCTCTATCCCTTTGTAGAACATATCTAAGTAAGACATATATTCCGTCATACGGGCTTTTTTTACCGCTTTTTGGTATTGCGGCAGGGCCACTGCAGCCAAAATACCGATAATAAGCACGACTACAAGTAATTCAATCAACGTAAATGCTTTTGTGTTTTTCATTGTCGTTCTCCTTGTTGTTTTTTGCCAACACTTTATTATCGTTTTTTTTTTTGATTTGACAAGGAGAATTTTTTAAGATATCAAAAATGTCCCCGCTTTAATAAGCGGGGACGGTTACATTTGCTTTACAAATTTAGAATTTTATAATCCTTTTCCCAGCGCATATTCAAATGCCCATACGCGCAACATGATTTTGTTCCGGACATCCTCGGTCAATTCGCTAAGAGAGCGAAGTTGTGTAAGATGTGCAAGGAGCAAGCCGGCAGGCGTACCGCCTTTACTTCCACTCGGGAACATGCTCACGGAGGGATCCGCACCCATGTCTACCAAGGTTCGCGTGGCCTGAACCAGGTCAGAAGCGAGAGACAATTCTGTGTCTATATTACGGGTCCAATAATGTAGCGCTACTTGGTGTAATACCGTCATTCCGAAATTGTCAGTCTCATTGATATCCATATCATAATTCTTCAGCAATTTAAATGCTTTTTCTAATTGAATAGAATCTTTATAAAACAATCCAAAAGCATACAGGGCCCATTGAGAACCTTGGGTTCTTTCCTCTCCTCTTGTTTTTAATAATAATTCCATGACGCGGAGCGATTCCATAGGATCGGTTTGGTCGGATACTCTGCGATAATATTTCTCAAATACCCAAACAGAATCCAGAGAACTGTTGGTCAGGAGATTTTCCGCCAAGGGTAAATCCGGTTTGGCGTTATTGTTAACACCAAGCGTGTTTAATACTACTTCAAGTTGACCGCCTATATCCATATCCCGATAAGAAACCAACAGTTCCTCTTGAGAAATTTCTTTGTTATAAAAAGATTCAAACAAAGCGTTGGCAAAGGCAGTTTCGTCGTTAGCGATATCGCGTATGGCTAGGTCTCTTTCGGTGGACGCAAAGAGCAAATCCTCTCTCACACGCAACTGTCCCCAAAAAGAATTGTATGGATCGGGTAGCGGTCGGTACGACTTAGGCAATACCGTGGTAGGATGTTCTAACGGTGCATGTTCCAGTGGCACGGATAGGTTAATGGCAAAATTTCGTTGCTTGGCCAGCACGGCATTCAAATGAGCATCTGCTCTGACCGGGGCAACCATGCGTGGGGTAGCCACGCGATATTGCACATGGGAAGCCACTTGAGGGCGGATCAATTTCTTCCCTTTCGGACCGCCTTTAGGGCCTCCTAGCGGGCCCCCGGCCCAGGATTGTACGCCGGATAGCAAAAGAGTCACGGTCCCGAATAAAACAATTAATTTTTTCATTTTCATTTCTCCTTTTTCCTTAAGATCCCTTATTCTTATTTTAACGGTATGGCGCATAAAAAACAGGGTCAAAAGGCCTATAACAAGAAAGAAAAAGGGCCTAGAAGAAACTTGGGCCCTTTAGGAAAAACCGCCCTTGACAAAATAGCCAAGGGCGGGTAAAATCCGACGGAAATTTTACTGCTTATCCGTGACGGTGTTCGTTGGTGTGTTGGCAATTCACGCAATAGCGTGCGAACGGCAACGCTTTGATGCGTTTTTTAGGGATAGGTTGGCGGCAGTATTCGCACGTGCCGTAAATGCCTTTATCCATTTTGCGCAGAGCCGCCTCAATTTGTTCAATGGTGTTATGGGCGTTGCCGGAAAGTTCAAACAAAATTTCTTTGTCTAAACTGCGGGTGGCGTCGTCAATCGGGTCGCCCACTTCGGCTTCGGGCATATCCATATCTTTTTTATTTTTCAGGCGTTCGGTTGCTTCTTCTTTAAGTTTCAAAAGGTGCTTTTTTATTTCTTTTAATTCGGCCGCGGTAAGCGCTTCTTTGTTTGTTTTTTTAATCGGCATAAATCTAATTCCTTGGTTAAAAAATAAGACGTTCGGGGTAGATATTCTACCGGACGCCGCTTGATAGTTTAGCAAAGTACGTTTGATTTTGCAAGGGGTAAAAAAGAGCCCCCGCGTTATTAAACACGGGGACTCAGTTAGCCAACATTTTCATGTCTACTCTCTTACCTACAGACGCATCCAGTCAAGAAGTTTGCCGTGCCGCATACCGCCTGAGGCGGGTTGCTCCGGCCCATATCTCCGAGGAACCCCCATTACCCTCAAGTAACGGGCTCGGGGCTCGTGAACCGGACGTCGCATCCACACCGTCCTGCTGCATCGCACTAAAACAAAGAACTCTCATTTTCTGCCTTGCCCGCAAACACGGCTACGCTCTTCGCGCCTGCCCCAATTACGGGTAAAACAGTCCTTTCCTGCCTAAGCGGCTCCGGCCCAAACCGGAACCTCCCAAACCGAAAAGGTTTTTCTGCATCCATCCGCAGGTATAGATAGTATAATGCTTTTTTGGCAAAAATCAAGGGGTAATTTTCATTTTCCCGATACATTTGGTTACCATTCCGACGGGGACAACTTCCCCGGTTGATAAACTCGGTCCTTGTTCCGGGCATAAAACAAACTGGTTTTTGTTTTTTTCTACGCGCAGTAACAGATAAGTATTGCCTTGCTTGCCCAGCATTATTTTTTCCTCTTTCCAGGTGGAGCAAGGTTCTACAAACAAAAGTCTCTCCGGGTCTTTTGACGTAGGCAAGAGAAATAAAAATCCTGTTTTTTTTGCCCAAGAAACGGGAATGGTCCACCATCCCTTTGTCTGTTTGGACAGAAAACGTGGGTAGGTGGGCGGCAATTTAGTAAATACCGGCAACGAAACTACTTTTTCTTTGGGGGTGGGGGTAGCCAATATGGGGCTATCCTCGTCGCGCAACATCCAGGTGGTTGGGGTGGGGAGGTCAAATTCAGCCCAGTCGTTTGCCGGGGTAAATAGACGGGCAACACTGTATTCATCCATGAAAAACAACCGCGCCATTTGAGCGATGTATCCTTTGGACGGGTGGCGCTTACCGGTGGCCCACAACGCCACGGTGGCTGTGGTGACTTGCAAGCACTTTGCTAACTTGGCTTGAGCCCCGCGTAATATTCCATTATTCCATCTTTCCAGTTGTTTTTCAAATTTATTCATAGACGGTAAACCATATAAAAATCGGAATTAAAAAAAAGACTTGACAAATACTAACAATACTTACTATACTAACATTGTGAAAAACGTTGCGACCTATCGTTTTTCATCTTGCCAGCGCATTTGAAATATCCTCAATCAACGGGAAATCTCAAACGGAGAAGTCGAACTGCTACGACTAACGCCGCGCCTGCGGTGGGCGTTCTCTGTTGTGCGCAAACTGCGTAATTATGCCAAAAACTACGTAGTTATTGTAGCAAATAATAGGTTGCTTGGGTTAGCAAAGTTAACACTCCGCGTTGACCGACCTATTTGAAAACGGATGCAGGCACACGGGTTAACTTTGCTTCCCACGACGGGAAAAATTTCTTTTTGCACATAAAATAGATTTTGTAACTAACCCTTTTTTACTTGTGCCAGCGGACGGATACCCGCTAGGCGGGGGGAAATTTTGTCTAAAAGTTACGCACAAAAACTAACCTTGGAAAATTTTATTTTCCGGCGGGCGGCTCTGTTGGGCGCACGCGTGTACGGAGCAAACGGACGGCTTATTTGCCAGCGTTTAGAGCCGTATTTGCAAGTAAGTATTTACTTGTATAATGCTTGTTTCGCTACCGTATGCCAAGCGCATAAATTTGTGCGCGACACTTGGCCCTACGGCGGCGTCAAAAACGGGTGGAAGTTGCCATCCCCGGACATTACAACGAGCCGGTAGTATCTAATTGCTCACATAGCTTGCGCTGTACGGCTGAAGCATTATCATAACAAAGACAATGGATTCTATTCGTGTCATTTTTAGAAATATAGATAGCATAAATTGTATCGGCTGGAAGATGCTGGGCTACGGCAATTAAATCTCTCTCCGTTCCCCCGAAAGCATCATACATAAAAAAATTTGTTTTTTTGCGTTTGGATAAATTGTAGTATTGGTAATCCTCACCCGGAATTTCTACATCCAATAGTTCTAGTTCATTATAATTTGCATACCGTCCATTGGCCATATAAAATACTTGGTTGGCTTTGGCGATTGCACGTACCAGGGTAATTGCTTCCGTCATACGTGCTTTTTCCACGGTGCGCGCATATTGCGGTAGTGCTACACTAGCCAAAATACCGATGATTAAAACTACTACTAACAGCTCAATGAGTGTAAATGCTCGCTTGTTTTGCATATATATTTCTCCTGTTTGTTTTTTTACTGATACTCTATTATCGTTTTTTTTTTTGCTTTGTCAAGTCTTTTATGTTTGCAAAAAGTATTAAATTTGACAAATTGTTAAAAATTATGCTATAATATACATATAATTACAAAGCATAAACTTCAGCTTTGTAATTTTTTATCTTCCTTTTTATTTCCTTTTTTCTTTCCGAAATTTTACACCCGCCCGGCGGGACGCGTTCGTTTGGAAAGAAAATTATGCCCCGTAAAAAATCAGCCGACAAGGCCGCTGTCAAACCTGCTACACTTCGCTATCAGCCGGAATTTTGCGCGCGGTTATTGGCATTTTTTGACGTGCCCGCATTTCACGTAACCGAAGTTACCAAGCGCGACGGTTCCGTTTCACTCGTGGAAACCGCCGCCGAACTGCCCACGTTTGCCGCGTTTGCCAAGCAACTCGGCACGACATGTGACGTGCTAAAAAGTTGGGAGGTCAAACACCCCGCCTTTCACGAAGCCGCCCAAAAAGCACGTGATTTGCAAGGAAATATTTTAATCCAAAACAGTTTGCGTGGTAATTATTCCGCGTCGTTTGCGGTATTTACGGCTAAAAATTTACTTGGTTGGAAAGACGGTAAAGACGACGCAACTTCTGTCGGACCCATTACCGTTTCTTGGGAAGATTCATGAAAAAACGTATTGTGATTCCCTATCATCCGCGCCCGGTGCAAGCGCAAATTCACGCCGCGCTGGAAACGCACCGCTTTTGTGTTTTGGTAACGCACCGGCAACTGGGCAAAACGGTTTGTGCCGTCAATCATATCCTCAAAAAAGCACTGCAAAATCCGCGCGCGCACGCCCGGTACTTTTACATCGCACCCTTTTTAAAACAAGCCAAACTCATCGCGTGGGATTATCTCAAGCGCTACTCCGCGCCGCTACCGGACGTGAGTATAAATGAAACGGAACTGTGTGTGAAACTGCCGGGCGGCGCGCGCATTTGGGTGGGCGGGGCCGATAATCCCGATGCGTTGCGCGGCACGTATGCCGACGGTGTAGTGCTGGACGAATATGCCCAAATTAAACCCAGTGTGTTTTCGGAAATTATCCGTCCGATGCTTTTATCGCGCGAAGGATGGGTCGTCTTTATGGGCACGCCCAAAGGCCAAAACGCGTTTTACGAATTGTATAACCAGGCGCAAAAATTAGCAAAAACCGATCCGGCGGTTTGGTGGTGCGGCGTGTTTCGGGCCGACGAATCGGGTGTGATCTCCGCGGAGGAATTGGCGCGTATTCAGGCGCAAACGCCCGCTACTATTTTCCGTCAGGAATATCTGTGTGATTTCACGGCCAGTGCAGAAAATATTTTAATTCCCATAGACGATATTTCTGCCGCTGTTAAACGGCAATACGCGCAGGCCGATTTGCGTTTTTCGCCCAAAATTTTAGGCGTAGATCCGGCGCGTTTTGGCGATGACCGCAGTGTAATTTTCCGTCGGCAAGGGGTGCAAGCATTTGCGCCGGTTGTACTCAAACAAGTGGATAATATGACGCTGTCCGCACACGTGGCGCGCGAAATAGAATTGTTCCGCCCCGACGGAGTTTTTATAGATTCCGGCTGTGGCGGCGGGGTAATTGACCGTTTGCGTCAGTTGGGCTTTGCGGTAACGGAAGTGCCGTTTGGCGGCGCGCCGCTCAAGCCCGGGCAATATGCCAACAAGCGGGCGGAAATGTGGGGGGAAATGGCATCGTGGATAAAATCAGTCGGCGCGCTGCCCGACGTGGCTGAACTGAAAGCCGATTTGTGCCAAACCGCGTACGATTACGATGCGTCCGGGCGGCTTCGGTTAGAGCCGAAGGAAAAACTCAAAGCGCGTACGGGCAAAAGCCCCGATTTAGCCGATGCGCTCGCGCTCACATTTGCGGCGCCTGTGCGTGCGGGAGTTTCCCGCGGTCACACTGAATTTGCAAACAGCGAATATGAAGTGTTGTAGGTTTTTTCGTCGTGAAAAAATAACACTTGACTTGGTTTTTTTTTTTTGCTAAATTTTACATGTAGGAAAATTTAGCAAAAAAAGAGGTTTGTTATGAAAAGCGTCATGTTGGGCAAAATAAGTGGGTTTACACTGATTGAGTTGTTAGTGGTTGTGCTCATCATCGGCATATTAGCGGCGGTTGCGTTGCCGAAATACAACATGGCCATTGCGCGGGCTCGGATGAAACAATCCCTAGCATTGGGACGGGCTTTTCAAACAGCGCAAAAAGTATATTTTTTGGCAAACGGTGAATATGCGGATAATTTTGACGAATTAGATATTGATTTCCCGGCTCCCAAATCAACGGAAATAAGTACGAACGAAGGTAACAAATATATTCTATACAGGTATTCTTGGGGGACGTGTGTTTTGCGTTCTTCCCATAATGGAACGGCAGATATGCAATGTAAAGTTACAAATGCCCCCGAACTTGAAATAAAATTAGATGAACAAGATACAATTTATTGTCTTGCCTCGCTGACTAGTGATTTTGCAACAAAACTATGCCGTTTGGAAACCGGGAAAACCGCCCCAGTCCGGGAAAACTGGGGGTATGGTTATTACACCTATTAAATGATACAATTCCCGTCAAGGAATAAGATAATGCTTGACAAAACCATATCATTTATGCTACAATTATAAAATCTTAGTAGTACTTCCTTTATTTTCCGAATAATTTGCAGTTTGTTTTCACTTACCCGTTTTTGCGCGCAAAAAACCGCCTTTTCAGGCGGTTTAGCACAAAAATATCCTGTTAGTTTTCTACATAGGCAGATTTGTTAGCGTTCCCCACGCGAGCACTGCCACCAGTAAAGCCGTCAATAAAATTGTTATCCACAACGCCGAGCGTTTGCTGTTTTTCGGAAACAGTTTGCGCGTGATGATATAAAACCCCGGCACTGCCATCAAAATCACAAAAATAAAAATTACCATTAGTCCCGCCATAAATTACCTCCTTTTGTTTTCTACATAGTAGTAAATTTTCTTCTTTTGTGCTTCTCTTTTATACATTATGAAACAGTTACAACAAAATTATAAGCGTCAATACGACGCCCTCAAACACGGGCAAACGACTTTCTTGCCCGTTTGGAAAGAACTGGGAACGTATCTCGCTCCCACCCGCGGTTTCTTTGACGGCCAAACGCCCGGTCAAGGTCGCCGCATTGACCACAAAACGCTGTTGGACTCCGCGCCGTGTTTAGCCGTAGAAGTCTTGTGTGCGGGAATGATGTCGGGGCTTACCAGTCCGTCGCGCAGTTGGTTTGATTTATCCTTGGCACCGGCGGAACTGATGCAACTGCCCGGAGCGCGTGAGTGGATATTTGACGTCAAAAAACGGTTGGAAGACGTATTTGCCAAAAGTAATGTGTACGGTGTTTTGCACGGTTTCTACGAAGAAATCGCCGTGTTCGGCACAGCCGCCTTTTTGGTAGAAGAAGACCGTGAAAAAGGCATCTACTGTCGTCCGTTTACGGTGGGCGAATACGCATTGGGTACGGATGAAAAAGGACGCGTTTGCAAATTCGGGCGCGAGTTTTTTATGACGGGGGAACAGTTAATCCAAAAGTTCGGTGCGGACCGCGTGCCCGCGCAAATTACTTCCCGCCCTGCCGAAGAATTGGCACGTGATTATCATAAGGTGTTTCATTTGATTTTGCCCAATGATAAGCACGCGCCGTTTTTTGAAGACAATTTACACATGCCGTTTATCAGTGTGTATTTTTTGGAAGACGGCCACGTATTACGCCGCGGCGGGTATAAAGAATTCCCGGTCATCGCGGCGCGTTGGGAAGTCAAAAACGCGTCTGACGTATACGGCAAAGGCCCGGGGTGGAAATGTTTGGGCGATGTGAAAATGCTTCAAAAAATGCAAAAAACAAAACTCGTCGCGTTAGACAAAAGCACCAATCCGCCCGTCATGGTTTCTGCCAACGTGCAAGGGGAAGTCAACTTACTCCCCGGCGGAGTTACCCGCTACAACGGAACGGCCGACGGCGCGGTGCGCCCGGCGTATCAAGTCCAGCCGGATTTAAATGCGTTGGAAGCGGCGATTGAGTCGGTGCGGTCGCTTATTCGTTCGCAATTTTTTGCGGATGTATTTTTGTCGCTTTCCGCGCAAAATTATACCGCAATGACAGCCACCGAAGTAGCCGAACGCCACCAGGAAAAAATGTTGGTGTTGGGGCCGGTATTGGAGCGGCTTAAAAACGAACTGTTGGACCCGCTTATTGACCGTGCGTTTAATTTGCTTTCCCGTCAAGGGTTGCTACCGACGCCACCGAAAAGTATCCAAGGATTGCCGCTCAAAGTAGAATATGTGTCTCTTATCGCACAAGCGCAAAAGGCGGCGGGATTATCCGCGCTCATGCAGGGGCTAACTTATGCCGCTAATTTGGCGGCGTCCAAACCGGAACTTCTGGCCCGCGTAGACTACGACTGCGCGTTGGAAGAAGGCCTTAATGCCCTGGGCGTAGCCCCTACGCTTCTTAAGAGCGAAGCGGAAATCCCCCCGGCGGGGAGTGACGCGGCAGCGTCCTCCCCGCAAGCGGCGGCAACTTCCGCCGCTTCCGCCCCGGTCTCGTTGGAAAATTCGGAAAACTAAAGGAAAAAAATCCGCGCGCGGACGCGTCCTTATAAGCGTTACGGTCCGGCGCGGGCGGGGGGAGAGACGCCCGTGAAGTTTCTCCCCTTGTTCTGACTATCCAGGCAGGCGCAAACAGGCGTCAACAACACGCGTACGCTGTTTGGCTTGCGAAGGGGAGGCGGGTCCGGGCGTGTCTTCCCAGGTTTACTTATGAACGAAAAACAACTTAAAAAACGTAATATCACCGACTTGCAAACGGTCCTAAAAACACCGCAAGGCCGCCGCGTCCTGTGGCGCCTGTTGCAAGCGTGCCGTGTCCACCAACACAGTTTTGTGCCGGGGGATTCTACGGCGACGGCGTTTCATTGCGGCCAGCAAAGTATTGGTTTATTTTTGTTGGCTGAAATAGAGGACGCTTCTCCCAACGCGTATGTACAAATGCGGGGGGAATATGTTTCCGAAGTCAATTCGGAGCAAAACGAAATTAACCGTCTTACGGAGGAACTCATTCATGTCTGAAACCACTTCACCTGCGCTTGAACATACCGATTTAACGGAACCGTCCGTTCCCGATACAGTAACGTCGGGCTTGGAAACAACCACCCAAGACCGGCCCCGGGAACAGACCTCCGCGTCACCAGACTCGTCCCAACCAACCTCATCCGAGAAAGTGCCGTTTAATGCGGCCGAGTTGGAAATGTTTAAAAACTTGGCTGCTGAGTGGAAACTCACGCCGGAACAAGTTAAAAAATTACAAACGTTTTCCAACGATATTGCCCAACGTACCGTGGAAAGTGCCCGCGAACAAAAACGGGCCCAAGCGGTGGCCTGGGCACACCAAACCCGTGCATTATACGGGGCCGGCTTGGAGCGGGAAATTGGGTTTGCGCTTCGTGCCGCCGATACATTTGGCGGCCCGGAATTGCGCCAACTCTTGGAAGAAACGGGGCTGGGCAATCATCCCGTTGTGATCCGTACGCTCAGCGGGATCGGACGCACGATTAGCGAGGACGCCAGCACGGGCGGTATACCTACTGCCCCGCAGGATAAGACCTTCGCCGAAGCCCTGTACGGAAAACGAAATTAAAGGAGAAAACTATGGCAATTATTGCTGATAAACAATACAGTTTAGTTGATTACGCCAAACAATTTGACCCTTCGGGTCAAGAACTTGCCATCGCCGAAGTGCTGAGCCAATCTAACGATATTATTGGCGATGCGCTCGTCTGTGAAAGTTCACTTGACAGCGGCCACGAATACGCTGTACGCACCGGTATCCCGGAAGGCACCTGGCGCCGCGCCTACCAAGGCATTGAACCCGCCAAAGCCACTACCAAAGTGGTGGTGGAATCATACGGCACGTTGTCTGCCTATTCCGTGGTAGATAAACTCGTCGCCGAAAAAGGCGGCCATGTAGATGCCGTGCGCACCGGACAATCCCGCGCGATTATCGCCGGTATGTCCAACACGATGGCCTCCAACCTCATTTACGGTAACGTGGGCACGAACCCGGAACGCTTTACCGGACTTGCCGCCCGCTACTGCGAACTTTCCGGGGCGGAAAGTTCCCGCAACGTTATTGACGGGGGAAGTTCCACCGCCAATAAAAACTCGTCTATCTACCTGGTAGTTTGGGATACGGATAAGGTATTTACCTTCTTTCCCAAAGGATCCAAAGCCGGTATCCAACGCGTAGATCACGGGCTTGTCAACCACGTAGACGCCAACGGCAACGAATACCCGGCCTATAAAGAGTATTTTGAATGGAAATTGGGTCTAGCCGTACAGGATTGGCGTTTCGCCGGACGTATCTGCAACATTGATACAACCAATGTGCCTTCCGACCTTATTGATAAAATGTGCGATTTGGAAGAACGCATCCAAAGTCTGTCTATGGGCAAACCGGTGTGGTATATGAACCGTACCGTCAAAGCGGCCTTGCGTAAACTCGCCAGCAGCCGCTCTAACGTCCAATATACCCCGGACCAGTTGACCGCTCGCCCGCTTATGACGTTCAACGAAATTCCGGTACATATCTGTGATGCTATTACCGATACGGAAGCCATTGTTGCCTAGGAGGAACGTATGTTACTTGACCAAAATGGTGTATTATCCGAAAAACAAGCCGTTACTACGACGGCGGCCTCTACCAACGTGGTAGATTTAACCGCGGCCGGGAATTTTGTGCCTGGGGCTATTTTTGCCTTTTGCCGCGTAGATGTGGACTTTGCGGGCCTGACCAGTATGAAGGTGGCTTTGGAAACGGCTGCGAATTCCAACTTTTCCGATGCGGTGGAATTGGCTTCGGCCGATTTCTTGGCCGCCGCGCTGACTGCCAATAAGTCCTTGTTGGCAGTAGCCATCCCCGCAGGTGTCAAACGCTACCTGCGTGCAAAATATACAGTAACCGGCACCGCTACGGCCGGAAAGGTCTCTTGCTTCTTGACCGATGCTGTAGATATGCACTAACCCCGCAGTACAACAGGGGCCGGGCGGAACAAATCCCGCCCGGCACACCCTGTAAACGATATTTCCGGATGTCCCATAGGGAAAAATGCTGTAAATGTGCAAGAGACGGCCGTTTTGCTCAAAATCGGCCTGAAATAGGGGGAGGATAGCCAAATATAGAGGGACTTTATGGGCTTGCCGGGTTAAAAAATGAGAAAAACTTACGGCGGCCTAAAGGAAATGATATTCACCCTTTTTTAAGTTTTTAAAATATTATTAAAAAAAACATTGAAAATAAAAAATACTTAAATTTTAAGTATTTTTAAAAATACTATTAAAATTATTTTTATATTAAAATTTGTTTTATAAAATAATATTTAAAAAAATAAAT
>JAZRIL010000026.1:0-3518 GCA_045645285.1 Elusimicrobiaceae bacterium
ATACGCAAATTATTGGTTCGAATGGTTAACCGGCCAACATCCGGAACCACCAACACCGCCAACACCCGGAACAAATCTTATTCGATATGGTGGCGCCCGGGATATGATCCGAAGATTTATTATACATGAGTAATAAAAAAAAGAAGGTGTTCCAAATAAACGGACACCTTCTTATTTTGACCCACTAGATTTCCGCCCGTTGGGGAAGGGCGTTTGCATGGAAATCGAGTTCTCCAATAATCTAACACAATAGATCTTTCATGTAAAGATTAAATGGTATAGCTACCGACAATTACACCGCTCTTAAAATTGTTGCCGATAGCCGGAATTATAATATGACCGGTAGTGTGGTCAATAGTAACATATATCGGAAATGTAGTGTTGCTCGTCTGATTTCTTAAAACTGCCGCTAACGTTTTATCTTCTGACGGAATAACTGAATTTGGTACTTTACCAATAATGTTACTAATATAGCTATCAGATGTTGAATAGATGGAGCAATCGATGATAACTCTATTACCACGTTTATAAGAGTTATCACAATATTTTGCCAACGAACTCGAAATACTAGCAACATCGATTTCAATATCTGTTTCCGTTAATCGTGTATTTAATGTATTGATACCATCAACACAATCACTACCCACTACTAATGTACCGGTTCCAACCTTGTTAGAAATGGCGCCCAACTGATTATCTAATGTGGAAAGATCTCCAGCGGTTGCAAAATAGGTTGAGTCGTGCCCGTCTAATTTATCGGCATCTAATGCTTTCGCTGGGTTAACAATGACGGTTAATAATGTGCCATCCAAAATACATAACACACTGGAATTAATCACATATGCACCGGTGGAAAGGTTCTGACCATCCGGCGTTTTTGCTGTCACCTGGACGCCATCAACTTCGAAAGTTTCACCGGCTTCGAAATTCGCCGTTGCGGTAAAATGGAAAACGTTGCGGGAGGTGTCGGATCGGGTTAACGCGTGTACGGTACCGGTCAATAATTCGGTTGCGGTACCAACGGCCGCATCGGAAACACCCTTTACAATGGTATCCAAATCGGATGTATTCACATTTTCAACGGTCAAAGGGTTAAATAAATCGGTCCCTTCGTAGATTTTCAAACCATAATTTGTTGTTGTCTGCATAACAAAATCTCCTTTCTTATGCCGGAATAATATTCTTTCCGTTCATTGCTAATTGTGTCATTGTCATATACAAAGCAACCAATGTGTCAACGTCTTTCTGCCTAGATACCAGGTCAGCGACGTCAATCGCATCCGTAGCGTGTAAACTACAAAGGTAGTCAAACATTTCTTGCACGGTTACATATTCGCCGGTGAAATAATTTAATACCTTAATTTGTGACAAGAATTGACCAACTTCGGATAAAATATATTCATTGTTTTGTTCAATGGCCAAATCCGTTCGGTGGTTGATTGCTACCACTTCGGCCGCGATCAGATCCTCCAGGGCTTTAATTTTCAAATCCAACTGCAATAACGATGTGTTAACATCATTACGAAGCTGGATAAAATCAGCGCCCAAATCGTTAACAAGCTGTGTAAATTCCGCCTGGATTTCTTCCACCTGGGTTTGATAACCACTTAATTGTTCGTCGGTGTATTCCTTGGATAGCTTTACGGCTTCTTCCACAAGACCATCCAATTTGACTTCCAACTCTTTCATTTTGTTTAAAAGCCAATCCCGGTTAGGTGATACGCCGACATATGGCCATTCATATAAACCGTCATGTTCATAACTCATAATAAAAACCTCCCTTCTTATTAATCATAAACCCCCAATAAAAACTTGTCCACAAACCGGTTGCAAATATCCTCATAGATGTTATAACGGCGTAAATCGAGTTCCGCCTGGACCATCATTTGATTGGTTGTTACACCAATGTTTCCGTGTACCCGCAAATGTTCGGTTACATCCTCATTGGATTTACCGGTGGAACCGCTGGTATTCGTTCCGCCGCTGGTGGCGCTTCCGATCTGTTTATCCGTATTGCGAAATGTTTCGCTATTATCTGCCGCCCGTTGGCTAGTGCTTTCGCTATTGCTGGAAGTGGTTCCGGTGCTGGTGGCGCTGGATTCGCTTGTATTTGCCGTTTTAAGCGTCCGATCTTCCATGCGGTCATAATTCTCTATCGGATTATATTCGGCGCTAATAGCGGCCAAAATACGTGCGAAATTGCCCTTGTTTTGCGTAAACCAATTATGAATAGCTATGCCAAGTTGCGGCAATACCTGGTGATATGGGTACATCATTCCGGCATTATCTAGGATAGTGAAGCGTAGTTGTTCTTCATCCAGCCCTTCCGGTAAATCCAAATCCGTTAGAATCGAAGGATCATAATTGTAAAACCCCCACAATGTAATATCGTTAAGCATCGCTATCACCACCTTCCGAATCGGATCCGATTAACTCATAGTTATAATTTAACTTTGCAACCATATCGATTTCGCCATTGGTAACTTCTCTAACCCGTTCATAACAATCGTTTAGATTCTTCAAAATAACACGGGCCTGGGCGCTGGTTTGGTCGTTATTCTCGGATACTTCCATGGAGTTTAAACGTTCTTTCTTGTCGTAATTGGCATTTCTAACACCAATTTCCGTTAGAAAATCGTTTATAACTCCCCGGCGGGCCTGGTGCAATTCATTCGCTGCAAAGTTCTGTTTCGGATTATCATTGAAGTAAAACGGCTTGCCATTACGGAAAAGATTCTTGATAACCGGAACAATCGGGCTTCCCATGGTTGCGCGGGAATACGCCCGCTTTACTTCTTGGGCTTGCTTGTCGTTTTCCACCGGTACGAAATTGGAAAATGATGTGTTCATCACGTTCACATCAAACGCTTTATCCAGGTTGGAAAGCCTGGAAGCATATTCCATCACGGTTGCATTCAATCCAAACAGATCATCCAGGATATACACGATTTCGCAATTGATGCCACAAATTCCGATAACCTCCCGTTTTAAATGGCTATTCATGCCGGAAATCTTATGTGGATAAAAGAAATAGTCCGTGTTTTCAATTGTGTAAGGCATGGGAACCCATCCATATTCCCGGGTGTACATAACCGCATACGATCCGGCGTGGAAGGTCCAAAACCGCACGTATCCTAATTTCCATTGTTTTGGTACCCCAAGATCAAATACGGAATATAATACGTTATACAAATACCGCTTGTTGTGAAACATGGCGGCATTTTCCACGCCTTTTACTTCATACGGAATCATATTATGTGATTGTAAATATGCTTCATGTTGATAGTTTAACGGCCTACTCATAATAAAAACCTCCATTTAACGCGTTGTTAACGGCTTCTTTATCACCGGCAAATCCCGGTATATCTACGGAAGCGCCGGCGCATTTTGTGTAACCACCCAGCGTTGATATTTTCACATTACGATAAAGCGGGCGGCCATTTACTACGTTGGCAATATCACATGAATTATAAGCCGTTAAATATAAAATATAATACGGCATTTGTAATAAACTAGCC
>JAZRIL010000027.1:0-7036 GCA_045645285.1 Elusimicrobiaceae bacterium
ATATAAAATAGAGGGATAAAATTCAAACAATTGTTTGAATTTTATCCCTCTATTTTATATAATTTAACCATGAAAGATACGCGCCAAAAAATTCTTCGCGCCGCCACGCGCCTGTTTGCCCAAAAAGGGTTTTCCGGCACGTCCGTGCGCGATATCGTCCATTTGGCACGGGTCAATGTGTCGGCTATCAACTATTATTTTGGCGATAAACGCAAACTTTATAAAGAGACCTTGCAATTTTTAGCCGAAGAACACCGCCGCAAATCCTGGGGTGAAAAAACACCTTTGCCTACCGCTGCCGAAGTGTTATCTTATCCGCGGGAAAAGGTGCTGGCACTACTCAAACACATGTTGGACTATTTGTTAGAAAGCGGCCTGAATAACCGCGATTTGCCGTTAGAACGTATTTTTACACGGGTGGAGTTGGAATCGGCCCCGATGCGCAACATGCTTTTATCCTATTTGGCTCCGTATAGCGAACTGCCCCGCCAGTTGCTGGCCAAACTGACCGGATTACCTGTTAAATCGCCGGAATTATTGGTGGTTTCCCACAGTATTTTCGGGCAAGTAATGCTCTCGGAGTGCCACCGGTTGGTTATTTTAAAGGAATTGGGTGTTTTGCATATTTCCCCGGTCATTCGCCAACAAATTAAAGAAGTTGTTTGGCGCCATACCTTAGCCATTTTAAATTCGTATACGAAAGGAATAAATAAGAAATGAAAAAATACCTATTCTTAGTTGCGTTATGTAGTCTTGCGTTGCCTGCCGCGGCGTTAGACCCGATGGGCGCGTACCGCGTACGTCCGCCGCAAGGGTGTGTGGATAAAGATGTGACTACCCAAACGCTGAATTTGGAAGACCTTATCCAAATCAGTCTTTGCACCAACCCGGCCTTGGCTTCGCAATACATGAGTGTCAAAGTACAAGAGGCCGCGCTTGGGGCGGCCCGCGCGGAGTACTTGCCGGTTGTTACGTTGACGGGAGTCGGTCAAGTTACCGGTGAGAAAATAGAACAAGGCCGCTACGTGCAGAATGAACCGGTGCAAGGCAAGGCCGAAGCCGCGTGGTTGCTTTTTGACTTTGGCGGACGCGAAGCCAATATGCGCAGTATCCGCTTGTACACAAAAGCCGCCGCCGCCCAATACGACGCGACGACACATAATTTGCTTTTGTCCGTACAAACGGCGTATTTAAATTTGCTTGCCGCGCAAGAATCGTTGGTAAGTGCCAAGGCCAGTTTGGAAACGTACCAGCGCTCGTACGAAGAAGCCCAAAAACGCTACAAACTGGGTATGGTATCGCTGAGCGATAAATTACAAGCCAAAACGCGGTATGAACAATCGCTGCTTACGGTGGTACAGCATGAAAATTTAGTCAAGCAAAACAGCGGGGCACTGGCGGTACTTATTAACTTGCGTCCGGATACGCCCATTAGTTTAGTGCAACCCACGTTTAATGAGCAAGATACTAAAATCAAAAACGATAACGTACAAGAACTCATGGCGCAAGCCCTTGAAAAACGTCCCGAACTCTTAGCCCAGCAAAACACGCAACAGGCCGCCGAGGCCAACTTGCACGTGGCCCGTGCGCGTATGCTGCCTTCGTTTCGCGTGACGGCTTCGGCCGCGCTGGGGGATAATTGGAAACATCACTCGCCGTATGTGGTCAATAATGCCGCCGGGCTGATGGTATCGTGGCCGATTTTCTCCGGCTTTGCCAATATGTACGCGGCCGAACAGGCCTCTTATTTGTACAAACAAGCCAACAACGAAACGGAAAATATAAAACGTCAAGTGGAAAACGAAGTATGGAGCGCCTATCAAAATTATAAAACAGCCGAACGCTCCTACGAAATCAGTCAAACGGTGCTGGAAAGCGCGGAAGAAAACCACCGCGTGGCTTTCCGTTATTATGAAGTAGGCAAAACGGATATTATCAATTTGCTTTCGGCGGTAGCGCAACTGGCCGACGCCCGCCAAAATAAAATTACGGCTTTTTACAGTCTGCTTTTAAGCAAGGCAAGTCTATATAGAAGTATTGGGGAATAATAAATATGAACAAAAAAACAGTGAAACGGTATATTAAATACTTATTCGTATTTGTGATAGGTGGGTTAGTCGGAGGGTGGATACACGGAAAGTTCTTCTTCCGCGCAGGCGGTATGGGGGCCGGGGCCGGTCAAGCCAGCGTGCTGGCCAAGACGGTTGTGAAACGTCCGGTGGCCCAGGGGAAAAATTTTATTGCCCGGGTGGAGGCCATCAATTCTTCCGACGTTGTGCCGCAGGTATCGGGCTATATTGACCGGGTTTTATTTAAAGACGGGTCGTTTGTCAAAGAAGGCGATGTGCTTTTTGTGATTGACCAATCCCGCTATAAAGCCGCCGTTTCCGCCGCGGAAGCCGCGTTGGAAAAAGCCAAAGCCAGTTTGAAACAAATTCAAAGCAATTACAACCGCGAAGTGTCGTTGTACCAGGATCAACTGCTTTCCAAAGCCGATTTGGAAGTGGCCGAGAGTAATTTGGCTACGGCCCAGGCCAACGTCAAATCCGCCCAAGCCAGTTTGGATTTGGCAAAGTTGGACTTGCAATATACCGAGGTTCGCTCTCCCATTAGCGGCTATATTGGCAAGGCCCTCAAAACCAAAGGCAACTTGGCTACGGCCGGGGTGGACCGGTTGGCCCGCGTCATTCAAATGGACCCGATTCGCGTCGTGTTTTCCATTACCGATAAGGAGCGTTTGTCAGGGATGGACCAATTGACGGTACAACGCCCGGATATCCAGATTGCATTACCCAACGGGCAAACGATTGAAATGCCGGAAGCGAGCGTCTTTGCCGATAACGAAATCAATGCCCAAACCGCTACGATTGCCGTCTACGCGCAAGCCGATAATAAGGACAATAAACTCATCCCCGGTAACTATGTAAACGTAACGGTCAGTATGGATAAATTTCGCCCGGTGATTTTGATTCCGCAAACGGCGGTCTCGCAAGATGCCAGCGGCCAATATGTGATGACGGTTACGGAAGACGGTACGGTGGTGCAAAAATACGTTACTTTAGGTGATATGATAAACGGCCAGTATATTGTAGTGTCCGGGCTGGAAGACGGAGACCGCGTGGTCCCTGTCGGGCAACAAAAATTGCAAAACGGACAGAAAGTAACGGTCAGCGTGGCGGATGCGCCGGCCGCAACGGCGACTGAGGGAAAATAGACTATGTTTGCTAAATTTTTCATCCGTCGTCCGCGTTTTGCGCTTGTTATTTCACTTGTTTTGTGTTTGGCGGGTATTATTGCGCTTAAATCATTACCGATTGCGTTATACCCGGAAATCACGCCGCCCGAAGTGGTTGTACGTGCGGTTTATCCCGGGGCCAGTGCCGAAGTAATTGCCAAAACGGTGGGTATCCCGTTGGAGTCCAGCGTCAACGGCGTGGAAGATATGCTCTATATGTCTTCCGACTCGGCCGATGGTTCGTATATGCTCACGGTAACGTTTAAAACGGGAGTTAACCCGGACATTGCGCAAGTAAAAGTGCAAAACCGTGTTTCTCAGGCCACCCCGCTCTTGCCGCCGGCCGTTACAGCACAGGGGCTTACTGTATTTCGCCGCTCGTCTAACATTTTGGGGATTGTGTCCTTCACTGATCCAAGCGGCAGTATGAGTACGTTGGATATCAGTGATTATCTGAATAATAACGTCCAAAAGAACTTAAGCCGTATTACTGGCGTGGGGGAAGCGCGCGTATTTGGGGCGGCCAAAAGTATGCGTGTATGGTTAGACTCCGATAAAATGGCCGCGATGAATATCTCGGCCGCCCATGTCAAATCGGCCATTGCCAGCCAAAACTATCAACCCTCGCTGGGTAAAATCGGCGGGCGGCCTAATGACGGGACGGTGCTGACGGTGTATGCCTTGCAAACACAAGGTCGGTTAAATTCTGCGGAAGAATTTGGCAATATTATTGTCCGTACCGATGCGCAAGGCGGTCTGGTGCGGCTTAACGAAATTGCCCGCGTGGAAGAAGGCCAGGAATCGTACAATTTTGCCGCCGCCTTTGACGGCTCCCCGGCTGTGCCGATTATGTTGAACCTTTCTTCCGGAGCCAACGCGTTGGAAACTATAAAGGAAGTCCGCGCGGAATTAAAACGCTTAGAATCGTTTTTCCCTGCCGGGTTGCATTACGATTTGGCATTTGATACGACAGATTTTATTAACGCCTCCGTGGAAGAAGTATTGCTCACCTTATTTATTACGTTTGTGTTGGTAGTTATTGTATGTTATGTATTTTTGCAAGACTGGCGTGCTACGCTCGTTCCGGCGGCGACGATTCCGGTGTCGTTGTTGGGTACGTTTGCCGTGATGATGGCACTCGGTTATTCTATCAACCTGTTTACGCTGTTTGCGTTGGTATTGGCCATCGGGCTGGTGGTGGACGACGCTATTTGTGTGGTGGAACGTGTGATTGTACTAATGAACCGCGAAAAGAAATCCGCCTTTGACGCGGCTAACCAGGCCATGGAAGAACTTTCCAGCGCTTTGATTGCGACGACGCTGGTGCTGCTGGCTATTTTCGTGCCGATTACATTTATGGGGGGGATTACCGGGAAGATTTATACGCAGTTTGCGGTAACGATTTCGGTGGCGGTGTGTTTTTCCACGCTCAACGCATTGTCCTTGTCACCCGCGATTTGTGCCACGATGTTAAAACCTATCCCGGAAACAAAAATTTTCGTGTTACGGTGGTTTAATATGCTTGTCCAACGCGGTGCGCGCGGTTATCGCGGTTTAGTGCGCCGTTTGGCCCGCAAGACAATTATTGTGTTATTGTTTGTCGGGTTTGTGGGGTTGGATTTTGCGCTTTTGAACTTTATGAGCACATCGTTTATCCCGTTGGAAGACCAGGGGATTATCGTGGTGGATGTACAACTGCCGGAAGGAGCCACGTTTGCGCGGACACAAAGCGTGATGGACCAGGTAGTAACCGGCATCAAACAAACACCGGGTGTTAAACACGTAACCAACGTGATGGGGTTCAGTTTGTTAGGGGGTAGCGGAGAAAATGTAGGGGTGCTGTTTGTGGCCCTTCAGCCGTGGAATACGCGTAAGTCTAAAGACTTATTACAAAGCAGTATCGCCCAGAAGTTTAACCGTCAGTTTGCCTCCATTCCCGATGCTACCGTGCGCGCGGTAGAAATGCCCTCTATTCCGGGTATAGGGACGTCGGGCGGATTGGATTTGCGTTTGCAGTCACTGAATGATTTTGACTACCAAAAATTAGCCAATACCGCTAATTTGATGGGTTTTAAAATGATGAGTGACCCGTCCATGCAGATTGCCTATTCCACTTTTAAGGCCGATACGCCTAACATTTATTTGGATATTAACCGTACGAAAGCCGAAGTGATGAAAGTTCCTGTCTCCAGTATTTTTGCTATTTTGGAAAATTACTTGGGTTCTTCCTACGTGGGGGATGTAAATTTCGGTACGCAAATCAACAAAGTGATTATGCAGTCGCAGGATAAATACCGTATGACGCCGGAAAACATCAACAAAATGTATGTAACCAGCACAACAGGCGAACTGGTGCCGCTTATGGCGCTGGTGGATATGAAATATATTTTGTCGCCGCGTCAAATTTCGCGCTATAATCAATATCCGGCGGCTACGATTATGGTGCCGGCGGTGGCTACCAGTACCGGTCAGGCCATGGCCGCTACGGAAGAAATTATGAAACAACTTCCGCCCGGTTATTCGTACGAGTGGACCGGGATGAGTTACCAGGAAAAGAAAAACCAAGGGCAAATCGGTATTTTGATTGTGCTGGCCTTGATCTTTGCGTACCTGTTTCTGGTGGCGCAATACGAAAGTTGGACGATTCCCGTGCCGGTGTTGATGTCCGTCGTGGCGGCGATCGGCGGAGGGCTGTTTGGCTTGTGGATTACCGGGCTGTCTTTGAGTATTTACGCGCAGTTGGGGCTGGTGCTTTTGGTCGGCTTGGCGGCTAAAAACGCCATTTTAATTGTGGAGTTTGCCCGGGATGAACACGCACAAGGTACCTCTATTTACCTGTCTGCTATGGACGGTTTAACCCAACGGTTCCGCCCGGTGCTGATGACGGCATTTACGTTCATTTTGGGTATGGTGCCGATGGTCGTTGCCACCGGAGCCGGGGCCGCCAGCCGCCGGGCATTGGGTGTGCCGGTGTTTTGGGGGATGCTCATCGGTACAATGGCGGGGCTCTGTTTAATTCCGTTGTTCTACCTGCTCATCCAAACGTATGTAGAAAAATTCGGACGGCACAAAGCACGCGTGGCCGCGCGCAAAGCCGCCGCCCGGCAAAACGGTTGGAAAGAATAAATCTGACGCAAGACAAAACCCCCGCGACTACGCGGGGGTTTTTTGATTTATGGGAGACTATAAAGAGTAAATCCGTTTTGAAAATCTTGCGGTGTCATTATATAGGTACTTCCTGTGTCTTTGCTTCCACCAAAAGATTTACAAATTTTTTCGTCTTTACTAGCACACAGGCGATATTCACTTTCCGTACTATCAGACTTTGCCCACGCATAAGAATAAGACACTTCATAGGGGTTACTGCCACATGCAATAGCTCCATGGGTCCACCCCGGCAGCGGCGGAGTCAAACAACAATACATCTTTTCTGTGTAGCCACAATGTGCGTGCGTAGTAGAAACCATTGTCATTCCCGAGGGCAATTCTACATCTAATTCGTCTAATTTACTGGGCCAAGTTCCGTTAGCCATGTAATATACTCTGGCTGATGAAACCAAACTGTCTGCCAGTGCCCGATAAGTAGCAAAACGAGATTTCCACACCGCTAATTTATATTGCGGCAAGGCCACCGCGGCAAGTATGCCGATGATGAGAACAACGACTAATAGTTCAATTAAGGTAAACCCTGCTCCGTTATAAAACAAAGATGTCATCCCAAACTTGATTTGGGATCTTCCACGCATGTTGTTGCTGTTTTTCTTGCATAACAGTGTGCGTGGAAGATGCTGAATCAAGTTC
>JAZRIL010000028.1:0-12867 GCA_045645285.1 Elusimicrobiaceae bacterium
TATTATCGTTTTTTTTTTTGATTTGTCAACCCCCTTTTCGCTTTTCCCTCGCCCCTTGCGGGAGAGGGTGGCCGAAGGCCGGGTGAGGGGTAATAAAAAGCGGGGTATAACAGAACAAGGAAAATAACTTTACTATTTACCCCTCATCGGTTTGTTCGGACGATGTCCGCCAAACCACTTCCCCCGCAGGGGGGGAAGTCAAACGACGTTATTTTATCGTCGATAAAAAACTTTTGCTTGACTTCGTTTTTTTTTTTGCTAGACTTTGCGTATATTAAATTTCTGTGGAGAGATATATATGGAAAAGAAAAGTTGTCTGTCGGGCATTTTAAACGTAAAAGGATTCACGCTAATAGAATTATTAGTGGTAGTTTTAATCATTGGTATTTTGGCGGCGGTGGCCCTGCCGCAGTATAAAATGGCGGTGGCCAAATCTCGCCTCATGCAACTTATCACGTTGACAACTTCTGTTGTGCAAGCACAAGAGCGTTATTATTTAGCCAACGGGCAATATACCAACAGTTGGGATGAGTTAGATATAGACTTGCAGGGTACTCATTCGGGAAGTGTTATCAACTATCCGTACGGGTGGCGGTTGGAATTATACTTAAAGAGTGTAAATACGGGGAAATTTAATTCCGTTACAGCAAAGGATACCACACACTTGCCCGGGGTGGATCTATTTGCGGCTTACCAACATGCGGAGGGGGGAACGCGCTGGGAAGGATCAAAGAAGGCCTGTTATGCTTCCAGCGACTTTGCCCATGCCCTGTGCAAACGCGTTACAGGCCAAAGTGCGCCGGACCCTAATTTCGGCAGTAATAATGTCTACTGGTTTTAAAACAGGTTGCAATTTCTGGAAATAAAAAATCTGTTTCTTTTTCTTGCCCCGCAAATTTGCGGGGCGTTTTGCTTTTTGGCAGTATTTTAGCCATAAATGCAAAATCCGATACGTTTTTATTAGTTTTACTTGCTAGTAAATAGGCAAAAATGCGTCGGAATTTAAAAAATAATCTCTACGAACCCTTAAAAACCTAACAACTCAAATTAGATTTTGTCAAGCCCTAGTGTAAAAAATCGTGTCAAAAATTGTTTTGTCCTTGTTAAATTTAATAAAATATACCTATAGTGGATTTTGCAGAGTAAGGAGAAAAAATGACAAACAAAAACCTTGAACCGATTGCGATTATAGGTATCGGGGCTATTATGCCCGGTGCACTTACAAAAGACGAATTTTGGAATAACATTCAAGCCGGGAAATATTGCATTACCGAAGTACCCGCTTCTTACTGGGACTGGCACCTCTACTACAGCCCCGACCACAAAGCCGAAGATAAACTCTACTCTAAAATCGGCGGTTTTATCCCAAGCACCTTTAAATTTAATCCCTTAAAATACCGCATCCCGCCGCAAATTGCCAAGCAAATGGATACGATCCAACACCTCGCCATTGAAACGGCCAATATGGCCTTGGAAGATGCGGGCTATGACAAAAAAGAATTTGACCGCAACCGCACCGCCGTCATTATCGGCAACTCCATGGGCGGTATGAAAAACGATAAATCCAACTTGCGTTTAAACCGGCCGGTCTATTACGAAATTTTAAAACATACGCCAACCTATCAATCCTTGCCTCCCGCGGCGGGGGAAAAACTCATTAGCGAAATGGAAGAAGGTGTAAAAGCCAACTTCATGCCTGTAACGGAAGACTCCATGCCGGGCGAACTTGCTAACGTGATTGCGGGACGCGTGGCGAACGTGTTTGATTTGCACGGTACGAACTTTACCGTAGATGCCGCGTGCGCCACATCGCTGGCCGCGGTGGACCAGGCCATTAACGGGCTTCGCATGGGTAACTTTGACATGGCACTCGTCGGCGGGGTGGACCAAATGATGGCCCCGGCCTCGTACATTAAATTTTGCAAAATCGGGGCACTGTCCGAAAACGGCTCTTGCCCGTTTGATGCCAAAGCCGATGGATTTGTCATGGCCGAAGGCGCGGGTATGGTTATTTTAAAACGCCTGTCCGACGCCGTCAAAGACGGGGACCGCGTGTACGCGGTCATCCGCGCCGTGGGCGCGTCGTCGGACGGGAAAGGCAAAGGCATCACGGCTCCTAATCCTAAAGGGCAAAAAATCGCCGTTGAAAAAACCTTTGAACAATTAGATTATACCCCCGGTGATGTGGGGCTTATTGAAGCGCACGGTACCAGCACCCGCGTAGGGGATGCGGTGGAACTAACCGCTCTGAACGAACTTTTTGCGCCGTATGCTAAACCCGGCACGATTGGGCTGGGAAGTGTAAAAAGCCAAATCGGTCATGCCAAGGCGGCGGCGGGGATTGCCTCGCTTATCAAAACCGCGCTTGCTTTGCACCACAAAGTATTGCCGCCGTCTGTTAATTTTGTCACTCCCAATCCGGCGGTGGACTGGGCGACAAGTCCTTTCCGCGTGATTACGCAAGCCCAATCCTGGCCGGAGGGTAAAATCCGCCGCGCTAATGTGTCTGCCTTTGGTTTTGGCGGCACGAACTTCCACGTGGCTATGGAAGAAATGAACGATAATTTACTTCATAAAGAACCGGTGGCCACCGCTTCGGCGGCCGTCGTAGAAACCCCCAAACAGGAGTCTGTAATCATGAATAATTCGTATATTTTACACGTCCCCGGAGAAAAAATCCAAAGCGATGTGCTCACATTTTCTGCCGCAACCAAACAGGAACTTTTTAGTGTGTTGGACAAAGCGTTAATTTCCGTCCAGTGCGACCCAACGTACCTGCCGAGCATTTCCTACAAAAATCATATCGCCAAACCCGGTAAATTTGCCGTCACTATCAACGTGGAAAACCCGGATAAATTAAAAGAGAAAATTGCTTTCTTTAAAAAAGTGGCTTCTTCGCAAGATGTGTGGGAACAAGAATCTCTTTACTTGCGTATGAAAGGTATTTATCCGTTTACACCGACGGAAATCAAACCTAAAGTCTGCTTTATGTTCCCCGGCCAAGGTTCGCAATACGTGGACATGATGAAAGACTTAGCCGCTAAATATAAGATCGTGCAAGATACATTTGACGAGGCCGACCGTCTGCTCACCGATATTATCGGCCAAACGCTTACGGAAACTTTATGGAGCAAACCCGGCGAAACGAAAGAACAAATTGCTGAACGTGAAGCCGCTATCAAACGGACCGAAATGACCCAGCCCGCAGTGCTGACAGCCGATATCGCGATGATGCGGTTGTTGTCGTCGTTTGGCATTAAACCCGATGTCGTCATGGGACATAGTTTGGGTGAATATGCCGCCGCGATTGCTGCCGGAATTTTTGATTTTGAAAACGGTTTAAAAGCCGTTTGTACGCGCGGCAAAGTGATGAGCGAAATTCGCGTAGAAGACAACGGAAAAATGGCCTCTATTGCCGCTCCGGTGGAACGGGTGGAACCTGAACTCGCGCGTGTGGCCGGATATGTGGCCGTGGCCAACAAGAACTGTCCGACGCAAACGGTTATTGCCGGGGCGTCTAAATCCATTGATGACGCGATTAAAATGTTTACCGATATGGGTATCCAAGCGGTGCAAATTCCGGTTTCACATGCCTTCCACTCCGACATTATCAAACCGGCTATGCCGCAGTATCGGGCGTTTTTAAATACGTTAGAATTCCACTCGCCTAAAATGCCGATTACTACCAACGTAACGGCAGAATTCTACCCTAGCGACCCGGAAAAAATTAAGGACCTTATGGTCACGCAAATTTCTCACTCGGTAGAGTGGATTAAACAACTCAAAACCACGTATGATTCCGGCGTGCGGCTCTTTGTGGAATGCGGCCCTAAACGGGTGCTTTCGGCGCTGGCCTCTAATACGTTATCGGATAAAAAAGATATTAAAGTGTTGGCCTCTAACCACCCCAAAAAAGGCGGCATTGTGGAATTTAACGACTTGTTTGCCAATTTGATTTCGTCGGGCATTCACATTGATTGGAAAGGGACCGATATGTTTGGCGACAATTCTACTTACAATCCCGCTTTTGTCCAATGGGTAACCGGAAATGCAACATCCTTGGAAAAAACGGAAGGTACTTGTGCTAAGGCCTCCGTAGCACAGCCGGTTCAACCGCAAACGAAGGTCCCCGTGCAAGACGGCAAAGCCGATTTGCATAAATCGGTCGTTATCAGCGGCATTGCTGCGGGCGGCCCCGGCAGTTGGGATAAAATCTTCCGCGAAGGAATTTTGGATGAAATTTTATCCGGGCGCAATATGATTGAGCCGGTGTCTTCCGAAGTGCAACAAAAACAAATTGATAAACATGTGGAATTTGTGATTAAATCGCCCGACGGAAATCACCGCATTGAGCGCTTGATGTCTGCCTCGCAAGCCATTAAATTATCGGCCAAAGGCGGCGCGTTTGATTTGGAAAAAGAATTCGGTTTGCCCGCTAAATGGGTCCGCTCCATGGACCGCAGTTTCCAATTGGCCGTTGCGGCGGGGATATTGGCGCTCAAAGATGCGGGCATTCCGTTGGTACTTTATTATAAGCCCACTTCTACGGGCGGTTACTTGCCCGACCGGTGGGGTTTGCCGGCGGATATGATTGACGAAACGGGGGTCATTTTTACTTCTGCTTTCCCGGTAGCCAACAGCATGATGGGCGATTTAACCAAACGCGTGACCGGGCTACTTAATAATAAAACTGCTAAAGAAGTACGCGCGTTTTGCGATAAGTTTATTTCCCAAATTTCAGACCCGGCTTTAAAAGCGGAAATTGAAAATTGGTATCAACAGAATTTTAAAGATAAAGAAATTGAACCGGCGGCGTTTACGTCGGAATTTATCTTAAAGACCATTATTATCGCCCATTGTCACTTCTGCCAATGGATCCGCGCCCGCGGCCCGGCGATGGCGATGAGTTCCGCTTGTGCTTCTACCGCCCAAGCCGTTTCCATCGCGCAAGACTGGATTAAATTGGGCCGCTGTAAACGGGTCATTGTCATTGGGGCAGATGACATTACCAACGACAATGTGTCTGAGTGGATTTTAACGGCGTTCTTGGCTTCCGGCGCGGCTACGACCGAAGGCGATGTAACCAAAGCCGCTTTGCCGTTTGACCGCCGCCGCAACGGAATGATTGTGGGAATGGGGGCCGTTTCTCTCGTCGTAGAAGAAGAAAGCGAAGTCACCAAACGCGGGATGAAGCCGCTGGCCAAACTGCTCGCTACCGAAATTGCCAACAGCGGTTTCCACGTTACGCGCATTGACGTAAACCACGTAGCCAAAGTTATGGACCGCTTGGTGGCGACGGCTGAAAAAGAGCACGGGTTGAACCGGGCCGATATTGCCAAACAATTAGTATTTATTTCGCATGAAACATACACGCCTGCACGTGGGGGGTCTGCCAGTGCCGAAGCGTATGCACTGAAATCTACCTTCGGTGAAAACGTCAGCAACGTGATTGTCAGCAACACCAAAGGTTTTACGGGTCACTCTATGGGGGCCGGTTTGGAAGACGTGATTGCGGTGCGCTGTTTGAACACCGGACTTGTTCCGCCGATTGCTAACTTCAAAGAAGCCGACCCGGAACTGGCGGGCATTACGTTAAGTAAAGGCGGTCATTATGATTTTAAATATGCGCTTCGGTTAGCGGCGGGTTTCGGCTCGCAACTGGGCATGACGCTGCTTGAAAAAGCGTGGCAAGAAGGCGAGCCGCGTATTGCTGACACGATCAAGCACGACGCGTGGCTGAAAGAAATTTCCGGCCAACAAACCCCGGTATTAGAAGTGGTGCAAAATACCCTTCGCATTAAAGACAATTACCAACACGGGGTTAAGCCCGCGCTTGTGATGGAAGGTTCGCAAGCGTTTGTGGATAAGGTCAATACAGTTCACGCCGCGCAAACGGCTCCCGTGCAAGCCCCGGCGGTTACGCCCGCGCAAGCGGCCCCGGTAACGCCCGCGCCTGCACAAGCCGCGCCTAAAGCCGTGGCGCTGGATGAAAATTCTGTTACTAAAGAAGTTATCAATATGGTCGCAGAAAAGACGGGTTACCCGGAAGATATGTTGGACTTGGATTTGGATATGGAAGCCGACCTGGGTATTGATACCGTCAAACAAGCCGAACTGTTTGCCGTCATGCGCGAATATTATGGTTTGCCGGCCCAACAAGAAGGCATTCAATTAAAAGATTATCCGACGATTCGTCACTGCATTAAATATGTGTTGTCCCAGGCGAAAGGCAACACCGCTCCGGCGCAACCGGCTCCGGCGGTAACTCCCGCTCCGGTGCCCGTAACACCTGTGGTTACTCCGGTCGCGCAACCCGCGCCGGTAATGCCCGCGCCTGCACAAGCCGCGCCTAAAGCCGTGGTGTTGGATGAAAATTCTGTTACTAAAGAAGTTATCAATATGGTAGCGGAAAAGACGGGTTATCCGGAAGATATGTTAGATTTGGATTTGGATATGGAAGCCGACTTGGGCATTGATACCGTCAAACAAGCCGAATTGTTTGCCGCCATGCGCGAACATTATGGCATTGTAGCGCAAGACGGTATCCAACTCAAAGACTATCCGACGATCCGCCATTGTATCCAATTTGTATTGACGCACGCAATGGGTGCGGCCCAACCCGCCGCCACTGTGCCGGTAACGCCCGCGGTGCAACCTGCGCCGCAAGTAACCCCCGCGGCTACGCCGGTTCCCGTAACGTCCGTGCCCGTACAAACCACGCCCAAAGCCGTGACGTTGGATGAAAATACCGTTACGAAAGAAGTAGTCAATATGGTTGCAGAAAAGACGGGTTATCCGGAAGATATGTTAGATTTGGATTTGGATATGGAAGCCGACTTGGGCATTGATACCGTCAAACAAGCCGAACTGTTTGCCGCGATGCGCGAACACTATGGCCTACCGGTCCAACAAGAAGGCATCCAATTAAAAGACTATCCGACGATCCGCCACTGTATTAAATATGTACTTTCTCAAGCGGGGCAAACCCCTGCGGTGTCTGTAGCCCCTGTGGTTACGCCGGCCCCGGCGCCTGCCGTTACCCCGGTAGTTGCCCCGGCGGCTCCTGTTGTTACTCCGGCGGTTACGCCCGCACAAGCGGCTCCTGTAATACCCGCGCCCGTGCCGGCCACACCTAAAGCGGTAGATGAGGCCACCGTCACAAAAGAGATTGTGGCGATGGTAGCGGAAAAAACGGGCTATCCGGAAGATATGTTGGACTTGGATTTGGATATGGAAGCCGACCTGGGTATTGATACGGTTAAACAAGCCGAATTGTTTGCCGCGATGCGTGAACATTATGGTATTATTGCGCAAGAAGGCATCCAATTAAAAGACTATCCGACCATCCGCCACTGTATCCAATTTGCATTGACGCACGTGGGGGCCGCGGCTGCTGCGGTTCAACCTGCTGCGCAAGAGGCATCCGTAACGCCTGTTACTCCGGTAACGCAACCCGCTGTACAAGCCGCGCCCGCTGTGGCTCCGGCCGTAACACCGGTTGCCGCACAACCGGCCGCGGTCTTACCAACCATTAACGTAAATACGGTGCAAGAAGCCGTGCCCGCAGCCGGAACGATTGGTAAGCCGACGGAAGCCATGCTCAAAACAAGTCCGACGGCTCCCGTTACGCCGCGCCAGTCGCTGGCTGAACGGCCCGAGCGCGAAGGATATGCGGGGGAACATTGCCACGAAAAGAAACTGCGTCACGTAACGGTGGTGGCTCCGGCTCCGCTGGCTGCGCGGGAAAACAGACGTTTGTCTAAAGATCGCACGGTGCTGATTTTTGCCGATAATTCGCAACTCATCAAAGCGTATCAGGAAGAATGTAAAGAATTGGGTGTCAAATACCACGTATTTACCACGCTCAAAACACGCAGTAAAAATACGACCATTGTAAATTGGGAATCGTACGAAGAAACCGAAGCCGCCCTAAAAGAATACGCGGCGGAGGATCCCAACGTGCAAGGGATTGTATATTTGCTGGGGGCCAACGTCAAAAAGTTTGACAAGAAACTCAGCCCGCATAATGAACTGACCAAATACGTCATGCCGCTGTTTATTGCGCTTCGCGTATTTGAAAAAGGGCTTGCCAACCGTACCGATGCCGATACGTTCTTTGCCGTGAACACGAAGATTGACGGTACTTTCGGTTATACCACGAAAGACGAGTTTAACCCCATTACCGGGGCTTTGTGCGGGGGAACGGCTTGTTTCCGCCGCGACGTGTACGAACACACCGGCGCGTTGGCCAAATTGTTAGATTTTGAACCTACCACCACGCCCGATGAGATGGCGCAAAAAACTATGGAAGAAGTACTCCACGGGGATATGCGCCTGATGATTGGTACGCGCGGCGGGGAACGGACGACGATATTATCCGTTCCGGTGCGCTTAGACCGCCGCGTCAAACATTGTGATTTGACGGGCAAAACGATTATCTTTACCGGGTCGGGCCGCGGCATTGGGGCGATGCTCTCGCAAAAAATTGCCGCCCAATACCACAGCAAAATTATCGTCTTGGATATTATTGAAGTTCAAGAAAAAACACCGCTTTGGGCCAAAATGAACGAGGCCGAATTGGCGATGCTCAAAAAACAAATGTGGGAAGAAATGAAAGCCGACCCGACCAAAAAGGCCACGCCTGTTATGTTGGAACGCGCTTTCGGACGTGTGAAAGATTCTATCACGCTCTACAACAACTTGCAGAAATTGCGTGATTTGGGTAGCGAAGTGGAATATTATCACTGCGACGTGCTCAACAGTTCCATGGTTAAAGAAGTCTGCACGAAAATCAAAGCCCGTAACGGCCGTGTAGACGGACTTATTCACTTTGCCGGATTGGAACGCTCCAAACTTATTTATGACAAAGACCCGGCCGAGTATTACCGTATCTTTGACGTCAAAGCCACGAGTTTCGCCAGTTTCCTGGCTAATAACATCGTGCGTGACGGCGGATTTTTCGCCTTTGCCTCCTCTATCGCTGGAAAATACGGCAACTTAGGCCAAAGCGACTATGCCAGCGCGAATGATTACTTAGCCAAGTCGGCTTTCTCGCTGACGAACCAAGGTTACCGCGCGGTAGCGATTGCCATGAGTGCCTATAAAAACGTAGGTATGGGTGTGCGCGCCGGGGTGGAACAATTCTTGCGCGCCAACGGCGTGGACTTTGTAGACCCCGAAGACGGTATGCAAATCTTCTTAGATGAAATCGTTTACGGCACCGTGCCGGAAATCGTCTTGACCGGGGCCTTAGGCAACTTGGATTGGGACCACCAATTACGCACGGAAATGGATGAAATCGTACCGCAAGGTTCACCTGCGAATACTCCCGGCAGTAACGCCGCACCGTCCGTTTCTGCGCCGCAAACGCCTGTTGCGCCTGCCCCGCAAGCCGCGCCTGCACCGCAAGCGGCTCCGGCTCCCGTAGCGGCGGTGGACGCGTCTAAAGCCACGCATTTTTTGGGGAATGTAACGTCACTAACCATGGGGACGGAAATTCACTTGGAGAAAGAATTTAATTTAACTTCCGACCCGTACTTGGCCGACCACGCCATTGAGGGCACGCCGTATGTGCCGGGTGTAATGGGGTTGGAAACCTTTATGGAAACGGCTACGGCACTAACAGGCCGCGTGCCGCAAGGGTTGAAGGAAGTTCACTTCTACTTGCCTATTAAACTTTTACGCAACCGCCCGCAAGCGGTGCGCGTGAAAGGCAAGACGGAAGGGGGCGCGGCCGTGATGGAAATTGAGTCCGATTTCATTAACAGCAAAGGAATCAAAATGGGCAATACCCGCCGCCATTTTACGGCGCGCACACTGGATACGTTTGTGTCCACCTGGAACAACGTAAAAGCCGACGCAATGGCACACATGTACGACCCCGTAACGGTAAGTAAAGAAGAAATCTACCAGAAGTATTTCCACGGACCGTCGTTCCAAGTGCTCGGCGGCATTGTGCGGGTGGATAAAGCCACGTCGCTGGCCGTGTACAACACCACGCCGCGGCCGCAATGGTTTGACGGGCCGCGCACCTTGTTGGCCAATCCGATGCTCATTGAAGCGGCTTTCCAATGTTGCGGTTTCCAGGATATGACGTTGGAACACAAAATGACTTTGCCCGACGGCATTGACGAAGTAGCCGTATTTAAAAATCAAGTGCCGCCCGCTAAGTTGTATCTCTACGGCGTAAGCCGCGGATACAGTGCCGACGGAAAAACCTTGCACGATGCTTACGTGTTTGATGACCAAGGCAATGTGTGGGTGGAATTCCACGGTTACCGGGCCATCGGTCAATAACGCATGGCGCCTGAATTAGAAGTCGTTGATTTAACAAACCTGCCCCCGGCAGACACGTTACTAAGTCCGCAGGAACAAGCGTATTTTAAGACACTTCGTTTCCCCAAGCGGCGTGACGAGTGGCTTGGGGGCCGGTTTGCGTTAAAGCAAGTGGTGGCCCGCGTGCTACGCGTAGCGGATTTGACACGCTTGGAAGTATTACCGCAAGAAAGCGGAAAACCTAAATTACTGGTGGAGGGAAATCCGGTCCGCCTGGCTTACAGCATTACGCACAGTAACGGTTTTGCCGTGGCCGCCGCCAGTATGCAAGATAAATTTATCGGTATTGATTTGGAAAAGATTGAGCACCGTATAGAAGCATGGAAAAATGATTTTTTTCACCCGTCCGAACTGACGGCGGACGGCGATGATTTTTTGACCGCACTTTGGACACAAAAAGAGGCCCTTGTCAAACTCTTGGGTACGGGGCTTTCCTTGCGCAGTAACGAAGTGTGTTGTATTAACGGCACACCGCATTTTGCGGGTCGCGCGTTAGAAATTTATAAATCATTAGGGGCTCCTCAAATTACGGTGAAAACCGAACGTTGGCCGGCGGGGTTTATGTTTTCGGTAGCGGTGGGGCAATAAATGCATAAATACGGGATGTGTTTTTTATTATTGAGTATGTGTGTCGGTGCGCAGGCGGCTTCGCCAAAGCGTGTATTTGAACAAGCGTTGCCTTATGTGCGGCAGGAACTTAAACAAGCCCCTTCCAACCTGCCCGCGGACTTGCAACAACCGGATTGGCCGGTCGTTTTGTCGTCGGGAGGTTCCGGCGCGTTGGCGGAATATCAGGCGCGGAAAAATCAAATTGTTTTTTTTAAACGACCCCTGGCCGCGTGGCTCAAGCAAGCCCAAACGCAGTTTGCTGCCGAGCAATTACCCGTGCAACTGGCGCGTTGTTTAACTCCTATTTACGTCCATGAATTGAGCCACGCGCGCGACCGGCAAGGTGCGGTTGTCCGCCACTTTGTGTGGCCGGTTACGTTGGAAGATGAGTTTATTGCTTCGTTTTGGCAACGGGTGTGGATGGAAGAGCAAACTAAAAAAGATCCGGATTATTATGCTTTTTGTACCCCCTTGTTGCCGCCGGCACCTTACCGCGCGGTAGCACCGTGCGACGCGCAGCAGATTATCTATCAAACGTATGCCCGGCAAGCCGGGGTTCGCTTACCGCCGCCGCTAACCCGGGAAAATATCCAAACCTGGCTGCAAGAAGAAAAATTGACGTTTGCCGGGATAACCTTTGCGGTTAAAAAGCGTCGGTTAACGGCACAGGCATTGATGCGTAACGGCGGAAACTGGCTTAATTTGGCTCCTGCCGAATTAAATAAACTACTTATCCTTCCTTTTTTCCGGTTGTTTGAAAGGTCGCGGTTGAGTCGGGCCCAAGAACAACAAAACTTCTGCTCAAAAAATTTCTAGTATATTTTAGCACTCGCCGTTTGTTACGTTTTTTCCTATCATAAAAGAGGGGGTTTTGCCCGACCGGCCACGTCGTCGGCGCGGGTGGAATTTTCTACTCATTCATACAAGGAGATCGCATGAAAAATACACAATGTATTCTACGCAAGTGCGCATGGGTTGTCCTGGCACTTGTACTTAACCTACTGGCTAACAAAGAAGTAGGGGCTTACGTGTTCCCTGAAGACGGAGCCACTATAACCGGAAATCTGACCGAAATGCAAATAGTGCTGTCCGGTCGCAGTGTTACATTTAATAATGTCAGTGCTTCGGATATAGCGGAACCTACCTATTCAGGGGCCGTGTTTGAAAGTTTGGGCACGACAACCGTTACTTCGGGTAGTACATTTACGAACAATTCTGCTCCTAACGGCGGTGTATTGTACAATACGGGTACCGCTACGGTCAGCGGAACGTATACGTCTAACCATGCTAATAGTTGGGGAGGTGCTCTTTACAACGCGGGTAATTTAACAGTTTCCGACGGAGCAATATTTACGGATAACAAAGCAGATTCTGTCGGTGGTGCTATTGTGAACGCTTTGGGAACTTCTGTTTTAACATTAGGAGCCGATGTATCTTTTACCAATAACGAAGCGGTTAACGACGGAGGTGCGATTGGTAACTACAAAGGAGCATCTTTAGTTAACGGTACTACTTTTACGGGTAATAAAGCCCAAACAGGGACCAGCGATACCAATGCGATCGGTGGTGGGGCCATGTCGTTAGGAGCGGAATCTTCTACGTCAATCGCTAATGCGACTTTCACAAATAATACCTCCGGGTTTAACGGGGGGGCTTTGGGAACAAGGCATGCACTGTCTGCCGACAACAGTGCCGCCCTCCTAGATATTACCAATTCAACTTTTACGGGTAATAAAGCGTTGGGCACAACTACTTCTACTTTTTCTTACGGCTCGGCAACCGGAGGAAATGGTGGGGCTTTAGATAACCACTTCTACAACAGTAGTACAGAAGCCGGGTACGTTTATGTATCGGGTTCCACTTTTGAAAACAACGAAGCCGTGAACGGGGGCGCTGTTTACAATGACGGAACCGCCGACCGGG
>JAZRIL010000029.1:0-40218 GCA_045645285.1 Elusimicrobiaceae bacterium
GCAGTGTCTTAGTGCGGGATATAAGGGGCGCGATAAAGAATTTTGCCGCGCCTATACCCCGCATAGAAACCTTGCGGGGTGACGGGGCGCGGCGTGGCGGTTTCACCCTCATTGAACTTCTCGTTGTCGTTCTCATCATCGCTATTTTGGCGGCGGTGGCCCTGCCGCAGTATAAAGTGGCTGTGGCTAAAAGCCGGTTGGCGGCTGTCAAGCCGTTGTTGGCTGATTTGAAAGCCGCCGAAGAAGTGTATTACTTGGCAAACGGATATTATACGGCCAACGATTCCGAATTGGATTTATCCATTACTGAAGCGCTACATTCGCACAGTAACGGCAAATTAACCGATATGTTTTATATCAATTTGTTGGGGAGTGCTGTGGAAAATGCGTATGCTTATGTGGTTTACTGTCCGCGTACGGGTGCGGCAGACGCGACGGGCTGTAATAATAATGCGGAGTTTACGTATATAGTTTGGTTTGAACACTCCGCGCTGCCTAATCAAGTAACGTGCGCGGGATATACGGATTTGGGACGGGCTGTTTGCAAAACAGCGGTTCCGTAAAAAACCCCGCCGTTTGGGGCGGGGGGATTTTACGTAAACTTATTTTTGGGTCGGGGCCTCGGCGGTCAGTTGGGCGGCCAGTTTTTTGAATGCCTTGCCGCGATGGCTGATTTTATTTTTCTGCGCTTCGGTCAGTTCGGCTAGTGCTTTTTGCCCATTATCTACCATAAAAATGGGGTCGTAACCAAAGCCGTTATTTCCGCGGTAGCCAAAACCGATAAATCCCTCTAATACGCCTTCAAACGTGCGCACGTCACCTTGCGGAGTGGCCAAACATGCCACCGTGCGGAAACGCGCCGCACGCTGGGGCAGTAATTTACCTTCCAACGCGCTTAGGAGTTTGCGGTTATTTTCATCCGTATCGGCGTTTTCTCCGGCGTAGCGGGCCGTGTGAACACCCGGCGCGCCGTTAAGGGCTTCTACTTCCAGGCCGGTATCATCGGAAATGGCGATGAGCCCGGTTTGTTTGGCCGCGTAAAGTGCTTTTTGGGCGGCGTTTTCTTCTAAGGTGCAGCCGGTTTCGGCGGGTAAATGTAACCCTTTAAAATCTTGCAGCCCCACATATTCCAGCGGAGTGCCCTGTTTGAGTTTGGCGGGCAAGATCTGTTGCAACTCCCGCAACTTATGCGGGTTGCCAGTAGCAATTACAATTTTCATAGTTAGTTATTATTCCCTAATTGTTCCACCACTTGGTCAATGATGTTGAGCCCTACTAAGAAGGACTTATACATATCTTCTTCGCTGAGCCACTCCGCGTAGGAGTGAACATTGTTTTGTCCGGTAAACAACATGAAGGAACCGATGAGCCCTTTGGGAACAAAGGTAGCCCCGGTGGTGCCGGCGCGGATATCGGTAGGATTCATTTTAACTCCGGCCGCTTCAAAAGCCGCGCTGGCTACTTGCATAGAGCCCGGGTGGGCGCATTCCCCGATGTTGCAATACGTGGGCACGGGAGTAACGCAAGTAATGGTGGGCTCGCGGAGGATATCCCCGCCGTAAGGGTCTCGCACCGCCCAAGAGTGAGCCACTTCAACGGCTGTTTCGTAAATCAGTTTTTCAATTTGGAGTAAATCCGTTTTATTAAAACTGCGCACGCGGAAATCTATTTTTATTTCATCAAAATCGGTAATGGAACTTTCCATATAGACGTCCAAATATCCTTGTTGGTGTTGGCTGGCGGAAGGCAAACGCATCCAATGTCCTTGTTCGGATTGAAGGTTTACAATGCTGTTGTTTTCCGCATGATACAAAACGGGTAGCGACGAATCTTTATATACCCGCACAACTAAGTCCGACGCCGGGGTTACCGCGTTGATATAAGAACTTTGCAAGGCAGGGAACCCTTTGGCGCCGTTGACCGTGCAGATAATTTGCAAGGCGTTAAAGTTGCGGACCATCAGTTCTCCATCTACGCCGCCATCAAAATCAAACGAAATTTCCGGGCGGAACGGAGTTTGGTCAATGTATTTGGCGGAGCCGCCGGTTTCTTCGTTAGGGGCAATGATTATTTGGATTTCACCGTGTTTTTTCTCCGGGTGTTCGGCCAAGACTTGCAAGGTGGTCATCAAAATGGAAAGGCCGGCACGGTCGTCGGCGCCCAAATTGGTTTTGCCGTCGGAAGTGACAATTTTATTGCCGATTTGCGTTTTTAAGTAAGCATCGCGTTCACTGTTTGGGTCCAATATTTGTACTTCACCTTTCGGATTGGTGCCCAGCGAAAGGACGCTCCCGTCATACTGTTCAATTACGCGTGCGTTTACGTTGACGGATTCTACTTGTGGGGTTACGTCGTAATGTCCGCTAAATCCGAGCACCGGGGCTGTCTGGCCTTTGGACAAGTTGGAAGGAATACGCACAAAGATGTAATGATGCTCGGAAAGTTCGGCATCGGTGTAACCCATGGCTTTGATTTCTTGAAATAATTTTTGGGCGGTTTCAATTTGACCGGGAGTGATTTCTTCCGTATAACTGCTGGCACTGTTGTAAGTTACGTATTGCAAAAACCGTTCAAATAGGGTTTGGCGATATTGGGCCGCTATCTTTTTATTTTTGGTGGCGGGATTGCCCGGCCCTTTAAAGTGTTGTGTGGCTACTAACTGGTGTATTTTTTGTTGAAGAACGGAAGCGGATGGAGCCGCTTGTGCAACGATAGTGAGTGAAACACCGAATACGAACACCAAAAATTTCTTCATTTTACGCTCCTTAGTATGATAAGTTATACTCTCATTGTAATAATCTGTAACAAAATCCGCAAGGGCCAAAGGACCTATTTTTTTTCTAGGCCGGACCTATAAAAAAACCGCCCTCAAGTCCCGGGCGGTTTTGGTACAAAATAGTTCCGTTTAATGGGTGGGGGAAACGGCCCACAAGGAAGTCAAACGCATGACGGTCCGGAACGCAGCTTCCAAGACGTCTACGTCGGCATATTCCAGCAAACCGGGGGCGTTATAATACCCGGTAGATAAACCGGGGGCGGCCAGTCCTTTTTCGGCCAAGCGGGCCCCGTCGGTAGTGGTGCGGGAAGCCGTACGTAGCGGGGTGATTTCCTCGGCCTGCATGGCTTCTTCGGCCTTGCGCAAAGACAGGGCGGGGATGGCTTTTTTGAAGTTTTTATCCTGCTCGGTAAACGTAAGCGAGAAATTTTTTCCTTTGTAATTCATGCTTTTTACCGTATTAAATGCTTGGGTGACTTCTTGGGTAAGTTGTTCCATTTCTTCGTCGGAGAATGCTTGCAAAACACCTGCTACTTCGGTACGGTTGCCTTGCGTGGTGATGTTGCTGACGTAAATAAAACCGTTTTTGTAAGCGGTTGTCTCCGGGCGTTTGGTGCGTGGCAAAAGCGTATGAAAATCCGACGCCATGAGTACGTTGTCGGCAAACGGCGAAGAAACCGCCCGGCCGATATCTACGGTACGGTCTCCTTCAAAAACGGCTTGGAAGGTTTTGGCGGAAAAGGTTTCATCTACCAATTGGCCCATTTCCGGGGCGTCCAGCGCATAGGCAACGTCGGCCCCCAAGGCCGTGGTATCCAACTGACGGATGCCTGTTCCCGTGTAACTATCGGGCGAGAAAACCAATTTGACCGTTCCGTGAGGAAGTTGCGGATGATCGTAAAAGTACTGTGCGGCGGTAAGCAAAATGGCCGCTCCGGCCTTTCCGTCGGCTCCCAAAATCGTATCGCCGGAAGCAGTAATGATATCGTGCCCTTTGGCGCGCGCGAGTTGCGGGGCGTTGTATGCATTGAGCACCAACCCTTTGGCTGAGTTGATGACGAGTTCGCCGCCCTTATAATTAGTATGTACTTGCGGGCGGACGTTTTGCGAGGGAAACCCCGGTGCGCTGTCCAAGTGAGTAATAAATGCCACGGTGGGGGCGGACTTATTTAAATTGGAAGCAATTTCCGCCGTTACCAGGCCGGATTTATCCACTTTTACGTTGGTCGCCCCGTTTTTTTTGAGTTCCTTGGCCAGGGCTTTGGCCAGTTTTAATTGGCCGGCGGTGCTGGGCACTTTAGCCGACGGTTTGGATTGCGTGTCAATTTTGACGTAATCCACCAAGCGGTCGGTTAGTTGTTTCTTAACAGGTGCTTTTTCATAACGGGTCAGCACTTTCCAGTTTTCTTGCGCACACAACCCAAACGGCAGAAAACACGTCATCAGTAAAATAGCCCATTTTTGCATTATTTTAAGTCCTCCAAGGCGGCGGTTACTTGCGCTAAAGCCAACTCGGCCGCGGCCAATTCATTTTTGGTTTTTTGGATTTGCTCCTCCGGGGCGTGTTTGAGGAAGTTTTCCTGGCTCAAACGTGCCTGGCGCGAAGCGATATTGGCTTTGGCTTGGGCGAGTTCTTTTTCCAAGCGTTTGTGTTCTTTGTCAAAGTCTATTAGCCCTGTCAGCGGGACGTACACCGTGATGTTTTCAAACACGGCGGTGGCCGTTTGGCCCGGTTTGGCTGCGCTGGTTTCCACGGTCAAGTTGTCAATTTTTGCCATTAATTTAATGTAGGCGGCAAACTCGCGCACCGTGGCCAAATCGTCTTCGTTTTTAGCGGTGAGGACCGCCGCGATTTTAAGCCCGGGCGGCACGTTAAACTGCGAGCGTATGGTGCGGATTTCGCGGGTGACGCCTTGGATGACGTCCATTTTTCGCACAGCGTCCGGATTGCATAGCGACGCGTCAAACTGCGGATAGGATTGGTTGAGTAAAAATTCTTCCGTTTCTCCCACGTACGGCCGCAAAGACGCCGCAATTTCTTCCGTAACAAACGGAATAAGCGGGTGTAATGCTTTGAGCGTGTTGTATAAGATGTTGACGCACAAGGCCATCACGTGTTCTTTCTCTTGGGTTTGGAAGCGTTGTTTGGCCAGTTCAATGTACCAATCGCAAAAATCGCCCCACAAGAAGTGATAAAGCGTATTAGCCGTCAGCGCGAGGTTGTATTTTTCAATGCCTTCGCGCGCTGTTTTGATAGCATTTGTAAAGCGGTCCAAAATCCACTTATCGGCCAGTTCCGTAACTTGTGTGGGCATGGCCAGCGGGCCGTTAATGCCTTCCATATTCATCAGAATAAAGCGCGAAGCATTATACAGTTTGTTGCAGAAATTGCGTGCGCCGGTGATGCTTTCTTCGGCGTATGGGATGTCTTTACTGGGTACGGCTTGCATCAGGAGCGAAAAGCGTACCGCATCGGTGCCGTATTTGGCGGTCATGTCCAAGGGATCAATGACGTTGCCTTTGGATTTACTCATTTTTTGGCCGCTCTTATCGCGCACGATGCCGTTTAGGTAGACATCTTTGAAGGGGAGTTTGCCGGTAAAATCCAACCCGGTCATCACCATACGTGCTACCCACAAATAGAGAATTTCATACCCTGTTACCATCACAGAGGTGGGATAAAAATGGGCCATGTCTTCGGTTTTTTCCGGCCAGCCGAAAACGGACATCGGCCACAGGGCGGAAGAAAACCACGTGTCTAATACGTCCGGGTCTTGCACGAGGTCGTGTCCGCCGCAATGCGGACATTTTTCCGGTTTATCAAATGAAACAATGGGTTGCGCGCCGTCTTCAAACGAAACTTTGGTAAGTTGTTGGCGGCCTTGTTGGTCGGTAGCAAAGGTGAGGCCTTTTTGACTGCAGTGGCGGCAGTACCACACGGGGATGCGGTGCCCCCACCAAATTTGGCGCGAGATACACCAATCCTGAATATTTTTTAGCCAATTTAAAAACGGATTTTTCCAGTTGGCCGGGTGGAACGCCAATTCGCCCGATTCGGCGGCCCGGATAGCCGGTGCGGCCAATTTATCCATTTTGACAAACCACTGCTCACTCATAAACGGCTCAATGGTGCTGTGGCAGCGGTAGCAAGTAGAAACGGCGTTGTTGTATTTTTCTTCTTTGACTAAAAGTCCGGCCGCGTCCAAATCTTTGACGGTTTCTTTGCGGCAGACGTCGCGGTCCATGCCCAGGTATTTTTCGGGGCAGTTAATCATCTTGCCTTTATCGTTAATAACCGTCATAATAGGCAAGTTGTGGCGCTTGCCGACTTCGTAGTCGGTAGCGTCGTGAGCCGGGGTGATTTTTAAAGCGCCCGTTCCAAACTCCATTTCCACGGCTTCGTCGGCAATAATCGGGATGGCGCGGTTGGCCAAAGGAATAATTACTTTTTTGCCGACTAATTTTTCAAAGCGTTTATCTTTGGGGTTAACAGCAATGGCCGCGTCGGCATAAATGGTTTCGGGGCGGGTGGTGGCAATAACAATGCCGTCGGAACCGTCTTCCCCTTTGTAGCGTAAGTGCCACAGTTTGCCGGCGTGTTGTTCGTGTTCTACTTCAATATCAGACAGCGCGGTGGAACAGCGTACGCACCAGTTGATGAGGCGTTTGCCGCGGTAAATATATTTTTTATTCCACCACTCTTTGAAACATTCGTAAACGGCTTTGGCGCGTTTTTCGTCCATGGTAAAACGAATATCGCTTAAATCCAACGCCCAACCCATTTTGCGAAACTGGGTGTAAATAGCATTGCCGCATTCGTTGTACCATTCCCAAACGGTTTTAACAAATTCTTCACGGCCTAAATCATGGCGGGATTTGTGTTGTTCCTTGGATAATTTTTTCTCAATGACGTTTTGGGTAGCAATCCCGCCGTGGTCGGTGCCGGGCACCCAATAGGCGTCTTCGCCAAACATGCGGTGGGCGCGGATGAGTACGTCTTGCAACGTGTTAGTAGAGGCGTGCCCCATGTGTAGTGCCCCTGTAATGTTGGGCGGCGGGATAACGATAACAAAAGGTTTTTTGGTTTTATCTGCTTTAGCGGCGAATAATTTTGCCTGTTGCCATTTATCGGCGAGTTTTTGTTCTACTTCTTGCGGTTCGTACGCTTTGGGTAACATAGTTTTTCCTCGGTTGTTAAAATTGCGTGATGTGACTTCACGCGTAACCTATATATATTGTACTATTTATCTTGCGTCGCAGGAAAATTTATGCCAAAATATAACCAGGGGAATTTTATGAAAAAAATAGGTATTATTTGTGCGATGAAACGGGAAGCGGAACAGTTGTTGTTGCGGTTAAATGCTCCGCAGGAACAACAAAGCGGGCCGTTTACGTTTATCCGCAGTTCGCTTAACGGTTGTGAAATTATCCTTACCCAAAGCGGTATGGGCAAGGTCAATGGGGCTTTGTGCGCGTTGGAACTAATTAAGAACTTTGAGCCGGATGCTATTTTAAATTCCGGTGTAGCGGGCGGGTTGGAGCCGTCGCTTAAAACGATGGACACGGTACTTGGTTCGCGCTACGTCTACCACGATGTATGGTGTGGGGACGGTAACGAATACGGACAAGTGCAACAGTTGCCCACGTTTTTTACGGCGGATGAAACCTTGTTGATTACCGCCGAGAAGTTGCAACAACAAAACCCGCAGGCGTTGCGCGTGGGGCTTATTTGTACGGGAGATCAGTTTATCTCCGGTGAGAAATCTGTATCTAACATCTTGAAACATTTTCCGCAAGCCCTGGCGTGTGATATGGAGTCGGCCGCCGTGGCCCAAACGTGTTACCGCTACAATGTGCCGTTTTTAAGTATGCGCTTAATTAGCGACGTGGCCGGACAGGAAACCACCAACAAAGCGCAGTATGAAAGTTTTTGGGAAACCATGGCATATACAGGGTTTGAGCGTACGTGGTCGTTGTTAACTGCATTAACCAAGGAGTTTGCTTATGAGTAAAGTGGTACGTTTTGAAATAGATCATGAAAAATTAAATCCGGGGGTGTATGTTTCCCGGCGCGATGAAATCGGCCCCAAAGTGGTGACGACCTTTGATGTGCGCCTCAAAGCCCCGTACCGCCAAACTCCGATGACGCCGTCGGTTATTCATACGCTGGAACATTTGGGCGCGGTCTATTTGCGCGAACATTCTTCGTGGGCTGACAAAGTTTTGTATTGGGGTCCGATGGGTTGCCAAACCGGGTTTGATTTGTTGATTTCCGGTACGTGGGAACCTTCCGACGCAGTACCTTTGTTGTGCGAAACCTTTTTGTTTATTGCGAATTTTGAAGGTCCTATTCCCGGAGCCGAACACGCCTGGCAATGCGGCAACTACCGCTTGCACGATTTGGCCGGAGCCAAACGCGAAGCGCGTGCTTTTTCTGAAGTGTTATCTAAATGGCGTCCGCAAGACAGTGTCTATCCGCACCGCGTAAAGTGATTATAGGTAGAAAGTGATGTCCTCCCAAGAACCTGAAGTGATTGAGCCGGAAATTATTGACGAAACCGGGCAGGTAATTTCGCCCGCCGGGGCCGGCCGGGACCACGCCCGTGTGCAGGGCGATACAAGCGGAGTGTTTGGGGGACTATTGGTGTTGGCGGTGGGATTTTTAACAACGTTAGCCGTGATTTTATTTGGCCTGTTTGTTGTAGTACCTTTGCTGTTGTTGGGCCGGTTGTTTGGGTGGCAGATTCACACGTGGAAGCGCTGAGTGTTTGTTGGCGTGATTTCTCAAGACAGTTTTTATTTGCTATAATAGAAAGGTAGTCAAACCGCACCCCGATTTTGGAGAGGTGGCCGAGCGGTTTAAGGCACAGTCCTGGAAAGACTGCATACGGGAAACCGTATCGAGAGTTCGAATCTCTCCCTCTCCGTGTTTTATCTTCGCAAAACGCTTTACTTCGTTGTTGTTTGCTCGGTCGGATACCTCCGCGCTACCGCGCGCGTGCCGCCAGTATTCCTTCCTTGCAAACGCCTAGAATTAAAGCGTTTTTCTTTGATAAAACCGCAGCCTAGAATTAGGGCTTTTTATTTTGAAAACTCTTACTCATCTATTTGTGGAAAAACTGGGGACGCTAAGACGGAAAAACGGCTAAACCCTCCGGGCCGCGTCTTTTTTGGTTATCACTTCTTTTTTTGCGCGCACCTAGTTCACTAGGCATGCGCAAAACAAACTACGCGCTATCACAAAAAATCCAGCGGCGCAAAGGCAAAAAGAGCACCTTGTCAACCCCAGCCCGGAGCCACGGTTTGTCCCGTGAGGGGTTGAACCATTAGGAAATTGACGCGGGACAAACTTTATCCTTATTTTAAAATCACTTGCGAAGAAAGGTCGGGGATGTTTATTTTTGCTTTTTTTGTTATACTATAAATAGGAAGTAGGGAGGATTTTATGAATCAAAAAGGTTTTACGTTGTTGGAACTAATGGTTGTGGTACTTATTATTGGTATTTTGTCAGTGGTGGCGTTGCCTCAATACCAACGGGCCGTGCTCAAAGCCAAGACGGTGGAAGCCGTTACGACCACTAAAAATATCATGGACGCAGTGGCTATTTATGCGGCGGCGTACCGGACTTGTCCGGCCAGTTTGACTGATTTGGACATCCGCATCCCCGGTATTGATGAAGGAAGTCCAACCAAAGCAGTAGGAAAATATTGGTACTACGATCTGGGAAACTTTGAAAACCGGGCGTGCTATGTGGACGTATATACGCTTAATCAGCCCGCCAGTTACCAGGTGCGGCGGGTATACGTTTACAAGACCGGCGCCGGCGAAGTTCCGGAAGGGGTGACGCGCGGACAGATGTATTGGACCGGAGATGGAAGCAAAGAAAGCGAAATATTTTTCAAAACCATCCAGGCCGAACAAAGCGAATCCGGCAAGTATTATTTGTAATTTAACAAATTTTTCCCCGCGGTTTTGCGCGGGGATTTTTTATATATGGCTGATACCTTATATCGTAAAATTTGCGCCAAACGCTGGCTGTGTGTTCCGTATGAAATGGTGCGTTGGGCAAGCCATCAACTGACGTCTTGGTGGCCGCAACCGGTCGCTCCGTGGTACCGTTTTGACGGGGCTAGATGCCGGGTAAAATGGACGCCCGCCGATAAGCAATTCTACCGGCTTAACCGCCCGCTTTACCGCCACGAACACGTGCATTATCGGTTGGATGAGTCACTAAAAAGCCCGGAGGCCGTGAAAGGATTTGCTTTTATCTTTTTTATGGGTATTGGCGATTATTTATATACAACGCCTCTTTGGGAAGAACTGAAAAAAAAGTATCCGTACGTTCCTTTTTATGCGTACGTCGGCGCACAGTTTGACCGCAACAATTCGCCGATAGTAGGCAAACTGTTGGCTGAAAATCTGCACTTTGAAAAAGTATTTTATTTTAACGGTACCCGCCATCCGCTTATTTGGAAAAATTACGATTATTCCGACGCTTTTAAAAACATTCCCGAAGGTTTTTTAGCGGTGCCCGTGTATTACGACTACCGCAAAGAAGTTACGCACCGCGTCATTAGTTTGTTTGATACGTTTGATTTGCCTTTACCTGCCCAGCCGCCAATCCCGGTGATGTACTTCCCCAAAGAGCCAGCCCCGGTGGTAGCGGATACTTGGCAGGCGGTGCGCGGCAAGATGAACGGTAAAAAAGGAATGGTGTTTTTGCAATTAGATTCCCGGGGGTCTAATTACGTTTACCCGCACCTGCGCGCGTTGGCGTTGGGTTTAATTGAGCGCGGGTATGTGGTACTCAGCGTGACTAAAGGTGGCCCAACGGAAAACGCAAACTATTTGGAAATTGACATTAAAAAATTTACTATCAACCAAACTTGGCAGTTGTTGGCCCTGCTTAAAAAAGAATATCCGCTGTATGTGATTGCCGTTAATTCGGTGTTTTGGGCGGCCAGCGCGGGACTTCAATTACCCAACCTGGGGTTGCAACATTGGATAGATAAAAAAGTACATAATTTGTGGTATCCCAATATAGAAGTGGTAACCAATTACTTCTATCCGTTTCTGCCGCGCGAAAAGCAACTCATGGCCCCGCCGGAAAGTTATACTTCGCACAACCGTAAAATTATTGACTACAAACCGGATTGGGTGCTCAAGTGGTTCTTGCAAAAATTCGGTCAATAAAAATTCCCGCCATATAAAAAAGTCATTCCCGAAAGTTTTTGTCGGGGGATCTCCTCCTTACAGTTGTATAAAGCGGAGGGATTGCCGATTACATCCTTCGGGAATGACGATTTATTTAAAACTAATTAATTTCTTTAATTTCCACGTCAAAGGTTAATTCTTTGCCGGCGAGTGGATGGTTAAAATCCAATACCACTTCCGTATCCGTAATTTCTTTGACAACCGCGCGGAACGTGTGGCCCGCGTTACTGGCACCCACCATATCGCCTACTTTTAAATTTTCGGCACCGCCCACCGCTGTTTTGGGTACGCGGCGGATGGCTTCTTCCAACACCTTGCCGTATCCTTCTTCCGGGGATACTTTTACGGTTTTTTTATCACCTACTTTCATACCGGTCAGTTCTTTTTCCAACCCGGGGATGATGTGCCCCGCGCCGTGCGTATATTCCAACGGGCCGCGCCCGGCGGAAGTGTCGGTAATGTTTCCGTCTACCGTCAGGGTGTAATCAAATTTTACTTTAGAACCTTCTTTAATCATGGTGTTCTCCTTGGCCCGTTTTGAGGGCGACGATATATTGTAACAGTTTTTGCTTTTTTGTGGGGGATTTTTCCAAGTGGGGAAGAGAAAATCTTTTATTGCCGGACATTTTTAGTTATAATAGTAATTGTAAATCGGACGAAAAACCGTATACTATATAGAAAGGAGATTTTATGAAATACCGGGGTTTTACGTTAATTGAATTATTGGCGGTCGTGCTGATTGTGGGTATTTTAACGGCGGTGGCCGTTCCGCAGTATAAGAAAAGTTTGGAGCGCTCCCGCTTGACCGAAGCCACGCAAATGTTACCGGCTATTTTTGATTCCCGGACGCGGCTGATGGTGGAAGGGGGATATTCCATGCGGGAATTATTGGAGGATGACCCGGAAGCCATGAAAGAAAAATTACAAGGGGAACTTCCGTTCACCCGTTTGGATATTGAGATGAAAGGCCACATTTCCAAAGATTCCGCCATCAAGTGGGAGACCGATAATTTTACGTATTATCTTTTTTCCTTTGGGGAGGAACACAAACTCACGGAGGAAGTTTCTGCCCGGGCTAAGCGCGGCTACGAAGGGATTACGTTGTATTATGACGGTTCCGTATGGGCCTGCTGCGACCCGGAACACGAGGGCGGGTCGGAAGAAAACCGGTGTGAAAATGTCGCCATTTTCAATAGAGATAACCGATTGTTCTACGAACCGGAGCGTTGCGCGGAAAAAGAATAATAAAAGGAGTCCAGTATGAATCGTATTCAAGGTTTTACTCTAATAGAATTGCTGACGGTAGTGTTGATTATTGCCATTTTAACCGCCGTTGGCCTGCCCCAATACAACCGGGTCATAGAGCGCAGCCGTGTGGCCGAGGCCGAGGCCGTGCTCCGTACGATTTACGACAGCAGTGAACGGTTGGCCGGGGAATTCGGCTACCGCTCGTACCCCCAATTGGTGGAAATTAAAGGGGAAGACGGCTATTCTTTTGCGCGGCTGGATATGTTTGACGCGGAAGATTTGCCGGCCGGTTGCCGCTTGACCGACAAAGGTACTACGCTATCTTGTGAACGCTTTTCATATAAAATCGCGGTGGGCGGTTACGTGGCGGCTAAAAAAACAAGCGGACGTGACGCATACAAAGGTACCTACGTTTTATTAGACCGCAATACCATGCGTTTATCGTGCCAGCCCTCGGCCGGCGATAAAGAGGAAGTGCTTTGCGATATTTACAATTTACCGGTCAACAAGGCCGATGTTTCTTTTTAACGGAGCCGACTATGAACAAAGGTTTTACATTAGTGGAAATTTTGATTGCCGTGCTTATTATGGGTGTTCTGGTGACGATGGCTGTCCCTATGTATGAAAAAGCCATAGAAAAATCCCGCATTGCCGAAGCGCGCACCACGCTCAAGCGTTTGTATGAATCCAAACGCCGTGCGTTGGATAACCGAGACCGGGATGAAAATTACACGGCCAATATGTTTGGTTTTGAACATTTGGATTTTTCCCTGGCGTGTACGCACGGTTCTACTACCGGCGGAACGAACAGTTATACAATTACTTGCAGTACGAAAGACTGGACATACTCGCTTACCCCTACCAACCGCCCCAATGCCGTATGTGCGGCCCGGCGGACGGGGGATTACCGCGGGGTCAATTTCTTGTACTTAGGGGATGAAGTGTCCGGGAGCGAGAATAAATTCCGTTGCAACCAATACCGGGTTTCCGGTGGGTGCGAGGTGTACGGTATGGGCACCGAAGGAAATGTGGCCTGGTGTGTCCCGTAGCAAGCAGGACCGTTACAAAAATTTTCCCCGGTTTAACCCGGGGATTTTTTATGCCCGTGGAACCGGGCGGATAAATTGCCCTTGACTTTTTTATTTTTTCTTTTGTTAAATTTTAGTATCCGGTTATTTGCCGAGAACAGGAGATTATTATGCGGAGTAAAAAGAAAGCATTTACGTTGACGGAACTTCTTGTTGTAGTGATTGTGATAGGAATTTTGTCCGCCGCGATATTGCCGAAGTTTAATAAAGTGATAGAAACGCGCAAGACGACAGAAGCAGAAGAAATGATGGCTGCTGTGCGCGCGGAGCAGGAACAACGCTGTACGTTAAATAAATCGTATACACGCTCGTTTGCGCAAATAGGGGAAATTGCCCAAGGGCTTAACAGCCGGGGCGAAAGTAAGAACTATAAATATACGTTAGCGAGTTCCTCGGTGAGTGCGGCCAGCCGCGGTAATTACCGTTATACGCTCAAAATGCCGTCGTATGCGGATGGACGTATTTGCTGTGAAGGAGTCGGCTGTGCCAGTTTGAATAAAGATTATCCTTCTTGTGATAGTTTTCAAATTGCCAGTGCCGATACCAGTCTGGATACCGCTTGTGCACCGACGTGTACGGGTAGTCCGCAAACGCGTGCCTGCACGTGTGCGGCGGGGTATACCGGCACGAGCACGGCGGAAGAATCCCAAGTTTGTCAAAGCGGGGAGTGGGCGTGGCCTTCTGCCAATGTATGTACAAGCACGCAGGGCTGTACCAAAACGTGTACGGGCAGTGCGCAAACGCGCAATTGCTCGTGTCCGGGTGGATACTTACCGGGCAGCAGCACGGATACGGAAACGCAAAGTTGCGATAACGGCACATGGACGTGGCCGTCTGCCAACGTGTGTGTCAGTTCGGCGGGATGTACGCCGGACCAGGACTGTGCTCCGGATACATACGGTTCTGCTACCAGTAAAACTTGCGGTTGTGACGGTACACAAACTCGTACGTGTAACAGAACAACGGGCCAATGGAGCGCCTGGGGTGCTTGCCAAAATGAAAAAAACAGCAAAACGGAAGGGACCTGCGGTTGTCAAGGGAACGGTACGTATAACTATACTTGTGTAAATCATACCTGGCAAGTTTCAACATGTACGCAACCCAATACGAATTGCTGTAGTACGGTCGGTGCCACCGAGACGGTATCTTGTAACATGGGGGCCACCTATCCGGCTAACTGCGGCAGACAAACCCGTACTTGCGGTTCCACAAAACAATGGGAAGACGGAACGTGTGAACCCAAAACGCCGGGATGCTGTTCCAGCACAAAACCCAGTACTCCGGCAGAGTACAGTTCCTGTAACTGCTCTAACGGTGACAACGGCAACTATTATTACTATTGTACAAATGAAAACACCGGTAATTATCACTGGTCATTTCAATGTGCCGGATGTACTGGTTCGGGTAGCGGAGGTTGCGGACCGGACCCGACCGGAACATATTGTACAGTAGATGACCCGACTAGTTGCGGATGTTATTGTTCGAGTACTGGACCCGGGGACGGAGATATCCCGGACATGGGACTTACAACCTATAATTTTGAGAACCATAATTTCTCGTTCTATTATGCGGCGATCGTTTGTCCCAATGGAACCCGGTATTGTTGTACACGGCAATTTTCCGGACATAAGAAAAATTGTCACTGTACCGATGCTGGTTGGTCGTGTGAATGCGGCCACTAAGGTATTAAGTGTGCTATTATCAGGCCGGGGAGTTATCCCCGGCCTTTTTGTTGCAAAGCCGTCGTGCCGCATTTGCTATAATATACCCATGGTTAAAAAGCAATCGGTGTTGGTGGTGTGTTCCAACCGCAAGGCCTACCACGATTATTTTATAGAAGATGAGTACGAAGCCGGGCTCTCACTACTGGGGGCGGAGGTTAAATCCATCCGCCAAAAGGAACTAAGTTTGGAGGGCAGTTTCGTGCGCGTGGAAAACGGCCGTGCTTACGTGTATAATATGCACGTAAAACCGTATAAGTTTAATTCGCTTAGCGAGTTGGAGCCAACCCGCGTGCGTACGTTGTTACTTACTAAAAAAGAACTGCGCAAATTGGCGGCTAAGGCGGAAATTAAGGGCTATGCGCTTATCCCGTTAGAAGTTTATTTTAAGAACGGGTGGGCCAAACTTAAATTAGCCGTCGCCAAAGGCAAGCACCTGTTTGACAAACGCGATGCCCTTAAAAAGCGCGACTTAAACCGCGAAATGGAACAGGCGTTTAAAAATAACATCCGGTTTTAGTTTTTCCGAAAAGATTTGCTGGATTTTTGTGTCGTAATTTTCTAGAATATATACACTTGGGCGGGTGGCGGAATTGGCAGACGCGTACGGCTCAGGACCGTATGGACGAAAGTCCTTAAGGGTTCAAGTCCCTTTCCGCCCATTGTGTTTTTGGGTTGTCACATGATAAAATCGCGTAACTATTCTCGCAGGCCGACCCTTGCTTTGCACAAAGCAAAGAGGACGGCCCGCCGAAAATCGGGGACGCGGATTTTTTTGCAATTATTTATTTTGTTGGCGTTGTTAGCGGCGGCGTTGGCGGGCGGGTATTGGGGGGGGAGTAAACTCTACACCTTGGCGCGCCAAGTCCGCTTGACCGATTGGCACGTAAAAACCATTTCGGTTTGCGGCGTGGAAGGAAACTTCCAGCGCGAATTAACTTCTCTGGCAGCACCCTATATTCATCAACCTTTTTCCATCAAACAAGCCGTGGCCTTGCGCGAAAAAATTTTACAACAATATCCCATGCTTACCCATGTTTCCGTTAAACGCGGATTGCTCAGCGGCAAACTGATGATTTCCGCCCGCCGTCGTGTTCCGTTGGCGCAATTTGTCCGCCCCGACGGTGCGGTACAGTACATTGATACCGATAGCACCATCTACGCCGATCCGCACCCGGCGGTTACGTCCATTCCGTCGGTGGAGTTGGTGGGGGAAGTGTCCGGCAAATTAAATGCCGAGTTTATGGACCTGGTGGAAAGTACCCTTAAATTACACAAAGAATTAAAATTTACCTTATTGCGTTTGAACACGGCCGACAACACCGTAACCATGCGTTTGCCCGACGGTACGGAAATTGACTTCGGCGCGGCGGTACGGCTCAAACAAAAAGCCGCCCGCGCGGCCCAAGTGGTGGCGTTGGCACGTAAAAAATATATGGGGCCGTTTCATATTAATTTCCAGTTTTTTGAAAACGGAAAAGTTTTTTTAACACAAAGGGCTTTGTAAGTTTTATAATAGAGACAGGACGACTGGACCCGGACCGTTTTTTATACTAAAATTTATTCATATCTTGTAGGTGAGTATTATGGCAAAACCAAATTTGATGGCAGGATTAGATATCGGTAGCGGCAAAATGACGTGTATTGCCGCCGCCCACGATGTGGAAACCAACACCCTTAAAGTGCTTGCCGGCCGCAGTGTGCCGTGTAAGGGACTTCGCGGGGGGATGGTGGCGGATATTCGTGAAACGTCCGCCGCGGTAACGCATATTTTGGGCAGTATTGAACGGGAGTGCAACCGCGATATCGGCAACTTATTTATCGGGATGCGTGGGGCACATTTGGAATCGTTTAGCAATCACGGCACGTACAATATTTCCCGCATGGATAAAGAAATCACCCAGGCCGATATGGACCTGGCCGTGGAAAATGCCAAAGCCATGCCGATTAAAAACGATAACGAAATTATTAACGTCATCACGCAAGGATTTGCCATTGACAAACAACGCGGCATTTCCAACCCCGAAGGAATGGAAGGATCGCTGTTGGAGGTGGACGTACATATTACCACCGGTTCTTCTACCCACATCAACAATTTGGCCAAAGCCATCCAACGTCCCGGCTACAAAATTGACGATACTTTTTACGGCCTGGTGCCGCTGGCCGACTGCGTGCTGACACAGGAAGAAAAAGAAATCGGCGCGCTTATTTTGGACTTGGGCGGGGAAACGATGTCCGTGGGTATTTATATTGACGGTATTTTGAAGTTCTCGCGCGATATTCCCTACGGGTGCGATTTAATCACCAGCGACCTCTCGCGTTTGCTACATACCTCACGTACGCATGCTAAAGAAATTAAAGAAAAATATGGCGTGTCCTTTCCCACGTTTTTGGATGAAGAAGGTGAGATCCCCGTGCCGTCTTTGGACGGACGCAGTACGCATAATATCAAGAAAAGTTATGTGTTGGATATTATTCAGCCGCGCGTAGAGGAACTGATTGAACAAGTGGCCCAGTGTGTGGAAAACTCGGGCTATAAGAATTTCCCGGTGGTGGGTGTGGTAACCGGCGGCGGTTCGCTGATGCCGGGAATTACCGAACATTGTGTCAACATTTTAGGGCTTAAAGAAGTCCGCCGCGGGATTGTGCAGCGCGAACTGATTACCAGCGACGAGGAATTTTTTGACCCGCAGTACAGTACAGCCATGTCCTTAGTCATTTACGCAGCCGGTATGCCGGGCGGCCAAGAGTTTTCCCGCACGTCGTATGAGAAAGGGGGCTCGGTGTTTGGCAAACTGGGTAAGTGGCTCAAAGGAGTGGATATTTTCGGCGGTTGAGTGAGTGGGTATGATACAACAAGATTTATTTATGCCGGCCAATTCGTTTGAATCCAAAAAGGCCAAAATTAAAGTAATCGGTGTGGGCGGCGGCGGCGGAAACGCCATTAACCACATGGTGGCCTCCGGCCTGAAAGATGTAGACTTTATTGCCGTCAATACCGACGCGCAAGATTTGCGCCGCAACCAAGCCCCCTATCTGGTGCAGGTGGGCGAAAAAATTACTAAGGGTTTGGGCGTCGGGGGCGACCCGGAACGCGGTAAACTGGCGGCGGAAGAATCTAAAGAAAAATTAAAACTTATTATCGGCCAATGCGATTTGTTATTTATTACCGCCGGTATGGGCGGCGGAACCGGAACGGGAGTGGCTCCGTATTTGGCTAAACTGGCTAAAGAGATTTACGGGGATGATTTGCTTGTGATCGGCGTGGTCACGCGGCCGTTTAATTTTGAAGGATACGTGCGCGAAAAACAAGCCGACGAGGGCATTAAAGAGATGTCTAAGTATGTGGACTCCATGATTATCGTGCCCAACGAAAAATTATTTGCCAACATTGACCCGGAAACTTCTTCCCGCGATGCGTTTAAAATGGTGGATGAAGTGCTGTTGCAAGCCGTGAAAGGGATTGCCGAAGTGATCACGCAGCCCGGCGAAGTCAATATTGATTTTAACGATATCCGCAAAGTGATGTGCCATTCGCATAAGTCCCTCATCGGTATCGGCGAGGCCAGCGGACCGGGCCGTCATTTGGCGGCTGTCAAAAAAGCCATTTCGTCGCCGCTGCTTGAAAATGCCGACATCCGCGGAGCCAAAGGATTTATTGTTCATTTTTCAGCCGAAGAAAACTTGACGCTCCTAGAGCAAGGAGAAGTGATGAACCTCATCCGGCAGTATGCCAGTAATGATTCTATTATTATGTTTGGGCATACGTATGATTCCTCGCTGGCGGGGGCTTTTAAAGTGACGGTGATTGCAACCGGTTTCAGCCCGGAAAAAGCCAACGTGTTCAACGTGCGCCGGCCGCTTTCGGCCACGGCGTCGGTTTCGCCGGTTGTCAAACCGACGGTAGCGGATGTGTTTTCTTCGTTTGAAAAAGAGCGCGCGGCAGAGCCGGAAGATGAAATGATGATTCCGGCTTTCTTACGCCGTAAAAAAAACAGGTCGTAATCAGGAGAAAAATATGGCAGTAGGATTACAAAGTTTACTTCGTACCGTAGTAGATAACAAAGCCAGCGGTTTGCATATTCGCGGCAATTCCAACGCCTATGTGCGTTTGAGCGGGCAAATGAAACCGATTGAGGACAGTTTTGTTTCCAACGACGAAGCCAAAAAAATGGCGTTTGCCTGTATGGGCGAGCGCGAGCGGAAAATTTTTGAGCAGTACAACACGGTGGACTTTTCGTTGGATGCCAAATCCTACGGCCGTTTCCGTTTTAACGTGTTTCGCCAAATGGGTAAATTTTGTATGGCTATCCGTCATATTCCGTACAAAATTCCTTCGTTTGAAGAACTGAATTTGCCCGGCGATGTGTTGCGGAAAATGTCCGACAACCGCCGCGGGCTTATCTTGGTAACCGGGATGACCGGTTCGGGTAAATCTTCTACCCTGGCGGCAATGGTGGACTACATTAACCAAACGCGCGCCAACCATATTTTAACGATTGAAGACCCGGTAGAATTTATTCACAACGATGCGTGCAGTGTGGTTAGCCAATTGGAATTAGGGGTGGACACCCCGTCGTACACCAGCGCGCTTCGCGCCGCCATGCGCCAGGACCCGGATGTAATTTTAATTGGCGAACTGCGCGATGGCGAAGTAATGAAAGCCGCTATCAGCGCGGCGGAAACGGGGCAGTTGGTCTTGGGTACCATGCACACGGTTAACGTGACGCAGACGCTCTCGCGCCTGGTGGATGCGTTCCCGGTGGAACAACACGAACAAATCCGGTTGCAACTATCCGAACTGATCCGCGGGATTGTGTGTCAGCGGTTGTTGCCGATGGTCAATTCCGGTATGTGCCCGGCGGTGGAAGTGTTGGTATCCACGCCGCAGGCACGCAAACTGATTTTGGAAAACCGCCCCGGCGATTTACAAAAAGTGATGCAACAGGGTGAGTTTTACGGAATGAATACGTTTGACCAATCGTTGGCTAAACTGTATAAAGAAGGCAAAATTGATTTGGAAACTGCCCAAGGTGCGGCCAGCAGCCCCGACGCCATTATGTTGGCTATCCGCGGGGTGACGGACAGTTTATCGGCGACGGAAGAATAATTATGCGCACAAACGGACTTTTGATTGCCATTGACGGCACAGCCGGAACCGGTAAATCTACCGTCGGGAAAGCAGTTGCGGCCCGGTTGGGCTACGGGTTTTTGAGTACGGGCGAAATGTACCGGGCGCTTGCGTACACGGTGTTTGCTAAACACATTGACCCGGCCGATCACGATGGCGTACTAGCCGCTGTGCGTGCAATGCGTTTTACTTTTGCCCGCCAAGAAGACGCTACACTTAAAATGTTTGTAGACGGCGAATATTTGGGGGCTAAATTGCACTTGGAAGAAGTAGGAAATGTAGCCAGCCAAGTGTCCACCAACCGCGAAGCGCGCCGCGTGCTGACCGAAAAAATGCGCGAAGTCGGTGAGCCGGGCGGCATTGTAATGGAAGGACGCGATATCGGCACGGTTGTTTTCCCGGATGCGGATGTTAAATTTTATTTGGATGCGTCCGCCCAGGAGCGCGCCAACCGCCGTTTTAAACAATTAAAAGAAGCCGGTGAAAACCCTAATTACGACGAAATTTTGCGCCTGATTGAAGAACGCGACTACCGCGACAAAAACCGCGCGGCCAGCCCCTTAAAACCGGCAGACGATGCTATTATTATTGATACTTCGTCCTTAAATTTACAGCAAGTTATTGATGCTGTGTTGGAGAAAATTCCCCATCATGCTTCTTAATTTGGTAAAATTAACTGCAAGGTTCTATTTCAAAACTTTTCACGATTTTCAAGTGGAAGGATTGGAAAATATCCCTAAAACAGGGCCGGTGATTATTGCCAGTAACCACCTTTCCAACGCGGACCCGCCCGCCATCGGCGGTTTTGCGGGGCTGGTGCGCGACTCGCGTTTTGTGGCTAAAAAAGAACTGTTTGATATTCCGCTTATCGGGTGGTTTTTCCGCCGGAGCGGGTATATCCCGGTGGACCGCAACCGCACCATTGGCGATTTCGGCGCGCTGAAAGGAGTTGTACACGCCTTGGAGCGCGGGGAAAGCGTGGTGATGTTTCCCGAAGGAACACGCAGTAAAACCGGTAAGCCGCAAAAACCGAAAAGCGGTATTGGTTTTTTGGTATATAAAACCGGGGTGCCGGTCCTGCCGGTGCGCATAGACGGTACATTCGGCGGGTGGCTGAAACGGAAAACCATCCGGCTTAAATTCGGGACCGTGATGCACCTGAAAAAAGACGAAACCTTGGAACCCAAGGCGCAGTATAAACAATTTGCTGTACAAGTGATGGATGCTATAAATTCAATTCATATCTAACGGAGGAATACGCAGGATTTCCGAACCGGAAATTCTGTAAATAAGGACTTATGATAAACGAAGAAATTAAACAAACCGAAGACACAACCAACGAAGCCGAAATGACGATGGACCAGTTGATTGCGCAACAGGAGTCTTTATCGGAGAAGTTGTTTAAGAAGGAAATTGTAGAAGTACCCGTCGTACAAGTAAGCCAAGATTATATTTTAGTAGACATTGGTGCTAAGAAAGAAGCCGCCATTGCCGCCAGCGAATTTGAAGGCAAAACCATGCCTAGCGTAGGGGATAAAATCTCTGCGGTGCTCGTTAAACGTGGGGGGGATGAACGCCCGGCGCTCTTGTCCCACAAAAAGGCCTTGGAATTTTTGGGTTGGGATGTTTGCAAAAAAGCGTACGAAGCCAAAGAACGTGTCAAAGGAACGATTTTACAATGCGTCAAAGGCGGTTACATTGTGGAGGTGTTTGGGGTATCGGGTTTTATGCCGCTTTCGCTTTCCGAGTTACACACCGCGTATAAACATTATTTACCCGTTGGGGCTAAAATCAAAGCCGTCATCGTGGAATTTGCCAAAGAAAAACAAAAACTCATTATTTCGCGCAAACAAGTGTTGGAGGAGGATGAAGCCGTCCGCCGCGAACAAGTGTTGGGTGAAATCAAAGAAGGGGATGTGCTTCGGGTGGTTGTTTCCAAAGTGGATACGGACAAATTGTTCTTGCGTTTCCACGGGATTGAGGGCGTAGTTACGTTGGAAAACGTCGCCTGGAAAGAGCCCGAAACCGCCATTACCAATTTCCGCCGCGGCCAACGCCTCAAAGCCAAACTCTTGGCGCTTGATAAAGAAACGCCGCGCCTGACTTTTGGTCTTAAACAATTATTCTTGAACCCGGCCGACGCCTTAAAACGCCGCTATCCGTACAAGAGTTCCGTCAAAGCCACGGTCGTTAAAGTGTCCGAAGAAGAAGGCGTGGAATGCACCATTGGTAAAAATAACACCAAAGCGTACATCAGCCCGTTTGAAATGGGACGCGACTTTACCGCCAAAGAAGGCGATACAATCACCGCGCTTGTGACGGGTGTCAATCCGGAAACGTTTGTAGTGAACTTGTCCGTCAAGAAATACGACCAAGCGCAAAACCGCAAAGTCGTGGCGCAATACTTGAAACAAGCCCCGCGCCCGACGCTCGGCGAGTTGTTGCAAGATTCGTTTGGTAAAGCGGAAGAAGAAACTGCCAACGAAACTGAAGAAGAAAAATAACTTCGTTACATTGAATTGAATAAACCCTGCGTGTCATTTGGCCGCGGGGTTTTTTATGGAATTAAAATTGATTCGGTATTTTTTCGTATCAACCTTAGCGTTATTTTGTAATTTTTTCTTTACAAATCCGTGCAATCTTTCTACAATAAAAATGTAGTTATTTTGCCGTCCATTTTGACGGATAAACAGGGAGAAGAATTATGAGCGGAATTTGGATTGTAGGTATTATAGTTGTTGTGTTTGCGGTGTATGCAATTAGTGTGTACAACGGGTTTATTACGCTTCGCAACCGTACCAAAGAGGCGTGGAGTGATATTGAAGTGCAAATGAAACGCCGCTACGATTTGATTCCCAACTTAGTAGAAACTGTCAAGGGATACGCCGCCCACGAAAGCGGTACGTTGGAAAAAGTCATTCAAGCACGCAATATGGCTATGTCCGTCAACCCTACGGACGTGAAAAAAATGGCCGAATCGGAAAATGTGTTGTCGGGTGCGCTCAAATCCATTTTTGCGCTTAGTGAAAATTATCCGACGTTGCAAGCCAACCAAAACTTTTTGGAACTCCAACGCGAACTGCGCGATACGGAAGATAAACTCCAAGCCGCCCGCCGTTTTTATAACGGCAACGTCATGGCGTTTAATACCAAAGCGGAAAGTTTTCCCGCCAATATCGTAGCCGCGATGTTTCACTTTGAAAAGCAACCTTTCTTTGAGTTGGACGCGGCCGACGAGGCAGCCCGCCGTTCCGTGCAAGTAAAATTTTAATGTGAATTTTTAGCCCATGGCTACTATTTACGAGCATATTGACCAAAACAAGCGGCGCACCGTGCTGCTTGTTTTGCTTTTTCCCTTCGCGTTTGCCGCGCTTGTGCTAGCGACAGCGGGGATTTTCTTTTTCCTCACGGGGGATCCGTACGCTTCTTCCGCCGCGTCAGGTACGCTTACGCCCGCGCAAGTCCAAGTCGCGCAAATTGCATTATGGGCGGCTCCTATTTGTTGGGCCCTGGCTGTCGTGTGGATTATTATTGCGTATTTTACGGGGGATAAACTCATGATGTCCGGCGTGGGAGCCGTGCGTATCACGCGCCAAGACCAGCCGGAAATTTACCGCTTGGTGGAAAATTTGTGCATTACGCGAGGGCTTCCGCTGCCGCGCATTTATATTTTGGATGATGACTCTTTAAACGCCTTTGCCACCGGGCGCGACCCGGAACATGCATCCATCGCGCTGACTAAAGGCATTGTGCAAAAATTGGACCGGGTAGAGTTGGAGGGCGTAGTTGCACATGAACTGGCGCATGTGGAAAACCGCGATATCCGCCTGATGTTAATTACCGTAGCCGGGATTTCGTTTTTTACGTTTGCGGGAGAAATGCTTATTCGCATGGGGATTTCTTCCGGGCGAAGAAACCGGAAAAATAACGGTGGTATGTTGTTGGTGGTGCTGGGGCTGGTGTGTTTAATTTACGGCTATTTTTTGGCGCCGCTTATCCGGTTGGCGGTGTCGCGCCAACGCGAATACCAAGCCGATGCCACGGCCGCACTTACGACCCGAAACCCGGCCGCCCTGGCAAGTGCTTTGCGTAAAATTTCATCGGACAGCCGCGTAGAGGCGTTGGATAAACGCGAAAGTATGGCGGCGATGTGTATTGCAAACCCGTTGGAAAAAATGGGGTTGTTTTCCGGTTTGTCGGGCCTGCTGGCCACGCACCCGCCGATTGAAAAACGGATTGCCGCGTTGTTGGAAATGGACGGTTCCCATTACTAAGAGTTCGTTATGGCAATTGCGTACGACTATCTGGCGCGTAATTAAAAAAATCCTTTGCTAAATCGTCCTAAAAAACTACAATATATAAAACTGTTTTTTAGGAAGACGATATGCTTAATTTAACTAAGTCCGCCAAAGAAACTGTGTATATGAAAATCGTTCGCGTTCTGCTGGCGATGTGTTTCTTAGTCGTGCCGCTTATCTTTTTTACTGACTTAACTGCCAATCCTTTCTTTATCCAAAACAGTTTGCTTTATGTGCTTATCGCCTTGATTTACGGCACGCTGGCTGTTAAATTTTTGCGTTCGCAGACGATTGATTTTACGCAAACTTTTTTTGACTTGGCCTTTTTTGTGTATGTACTGGCGTGCATTATGGGGTGGCTGTCGGCGGTGTCTTCGGCTCCGCAGGCCGTGCGCCAGACGATGTTTTACGGGCTTTTGAATTACGGCAGTTTGTTGTTGGTAGTGTCGGTCGGGGCGTATATTATCAGTAAAAATATCGTGTGTTCCGGTACGATTGGAAGTAAAACCAATTATATTTTGTTGTTCTTTGCGTGGGGGGGATTGTGGTATTTCTTTCCCATGTTGAAAACGCATTTGTCGTCGGATTTTTTGCTTGCTAAAATGTTTGACTGGTACGCCTTAATCTTGTGGGCGGTGGGAGTGTGGTTGGCGGTGCGGGTGCTACGCAAACTGGTGCAGGAAAATATTTTGGTGCTGATGTTTGTGGCGGTTTTTTTGGCGTGCTGTTACGGGGTATTGCAAGCGCTCGGACTTGAGTTCTTGTGGCCGTTTGAAATTAACCAATTTGCTACGCGCGCGTTCTCTACGTTCGGAAATCCCAACTTTTTATCTTCGGCGGTTGTGATGCTGTTGCCGGCACTGCTGGTGTACTACATGCGTACCGAAAGTAAGAAAGATTTAGTGGTGTACGGTTTGTTGGTGCTGGTGTATATTTTATTTTTATCATTTGGGTTAGCGCGGTCTTGCTGGTTAGGTGCCGCGTGTGCGTTAATCATGATGTGGATGTTCGGCACGTTGCGCAGTTTGATTTGGCGTCGGCGCGGCCGTGTGTTTTTGTTGGTACTGCTGGCAGTGGGCGTAGGGTGGGGTTCGGTTCACTTGGATGATAAAGATACCCCCAGCCCCGTGGCGGCCCGGGCCCATGAACTTACGCAAGTGACGCCGGCTAATTTTACCCTGAAAGTAGACCGGGATAAAATTTTCCAATCCATGCACCAGCGGTTATTTATGTGGGACGTAGCCAAAGAAATCTTTTTGAGCCGCCCGGTGATGGGTAGCGGATTGGGGAACTTCCAAATGGCTTTTGCCCAGACGCAACCCAAGACGCTACTCAATTATCCCAATTTGCGCGAACTCAAAACCATTACCAATGCTCCGCACAATGAACTTTTTTTCCAACTGGCGCAGGGAGGTATCGTCGGGCTGGGATTGTTTATGTTTATGTTTATGGTGCTTTTTTTGGAAGTGCGCGATTTCGCCGCCCACAAGAAAGAGGGCGATAAAAAACAACTTTTACAGGCCTTCTTCTGTGGAATTTTAGGCATGTTGGTAGACAATATGCTCAACATTTCGCTGCATGCCGTGGTGCCGGCGTTTATCTTTTGGTGGATGGTCGGGGCGGAAGTGAGCGGTGTGGGGAAGGAAGAACGCCAAATCCCCGTAACGGCCAACCCGCTTACCAAAACGGTGGCCCTGATTATTTTGGCGGGGAGTGTGGCGGTAATCATATGGCAGGGGTTGTGGCTTAAAAGCGAGTATCGGTTTTTTGCCGGACAGAAGAATGTGGCCGTTGGAAATTACGACCAAGCCGTGACGGATTTATCCTCGGCGCTTACGCTTTACCCGGCTAACAGCGAGGCCGGTTTCCGGCTGGGGAATGTGTTGCTGGCGCAAAAAAAATACGCCCAGGCCTTGGCCGCGTTTGAAAAAACGATATCGGCGGCTGATTATTACGAAGAAATATATTATCACGCGGCGTTGGCCGCCGTTGGGGTGGGCGACGAGAAAAAAGCCGTGCATTATTTACTAATGAACTTACGGCTCCATCCGTATCACTTGCAAGCGTACGAAATGTTAACGCAGTTGCTGCACGACAATCCGGTTTTGGCCGGCAGTGAAGAATTAGCCATGGCCGAGCGTGGGTTGGAATTATTTCCGTACGAAACAGAGTTGTGGCGGCTGGTCGGAGAAACGTATGAAAGAATGGGCGATACTACCCATGCCAAAACAGTGTACGAACGCGGGCTGAGCGTGGATACATTGGACCAGGAATTACTCAACCGGTTGGACAAGTTATATGTTAATCAATCTCAAAAACCCGCCGTGATGGCGCAGGCCCGCCAATTGCAACGGTATAACGATAAAGCCGGTCGTTTTGATAAAATGTCGCCGTATTACCAACAGCGTTTGCGCAGTGATGTGGAAAATTACGGCCTCCAATATCCCGCCGATACCAACGGGGCTATCTTGTTGGCGCGGGTGTTGTCGCTGGCGGGGAATGATATAAAATCTAAGATGGTGTTGGAACAAGTGTTGCAGGAACATCCGGATGATTTATGGGCGAATTTGGCGTTGTCTACATTGTTTTACAAGGCCGAAAACGTCAAAGAAGCAAAGCGTTGTTTGCATGATGCGTTGTTTTATTATCCGGGGAATCACGTGGCGCTGGCACGGTTAAAAGCATTGGAAGTTGCGCCGTAAAATAGTTTTTTATAAAAAAGACTATTTACAAAACGTGTTAAATTGCTATAATTCTAGTATCCGGCTATGTCGTGTTGCAAGACGACAGGTGCCTAAACATAGGAAAATATACTCATGAAACAAACAAAAATCTGGAACTATTTGGCAGTGTTTTTCTTCGGCTTACTCTTGGTAAGCGGAACGGTTGTTGTGGCGGCTTCGTCGGCCAAACAATTGGCTAAAGGTATTTCGCTTTATAACCAAAACAAAGATACCCAAGCCATGGATTATTTTATTGACGTACTCGTCAACGGTAATGCCGATGAAGTAGCCGAGGCCAACCGATATATTGATTTAATTCACAACCGGGTGGGCGGTATTCAAACTCCGGTGGAAGTGGATGTGAATTTTAAAGAAGGGGAAGTAAAGGTGTTGGATGAAAAGGCCCAAGCCGCCGTGTTGCAAGCCCAACAAGCGGCCGAAGAACAAGCCGCTCAGTTAAAAGCGGCCCAAGAAGCCGCCGCTGCCCAAGCCGAGGCCGAAAAACAAAAAGCGTTGGAAGAAGTCCAAGCGCAACAACAGGCCTTAAGCGAACAAATTGAAGCCAAAAAAATGCAAGCCGCCCAACAAGCCGAACAGTATAAGGAAGCGGCCCAAGCGGCGCAAGATAATTTGGCGGCCGATTGGGAAATGGCCACCGCCACTACCGGGCAAGAATTAGACAATTTGGCTGAGCAAGCCACCCAAGCCGAACAGGCGGTAGAAGATGCCGCTGTCGCGGCCGCGGTGCAAAGTCCGGTGTTGGCACAAACCGAGCCGGAATTAGCCGCTACTCAACAGGAAGATTGGGAAGCCGTAGCCGACCAAACCACGGCCCAACTCAATGCCTCCCGCAACGATATGTTAACCACCGTTAACGGTACTTCCGCTTTTACCGATTTGACCTCTCCCCAAGCCATTGAAGCGCGCGAATTATACACCGCACAAAAAATTGACAGTATGAAACAAGCCGCCATCCAAAATATCAACGATACCGAAAACGTACATTTGTATATGCGCGACGGCCGTCCCGATGCGTTGGAAATAGCGCCGGAAGTCATTTTTGATAAGGGGGATTTCCGGGCCGATTCCCAACCGTTACTCAACAGCATTTATGAATTGTTAGCGCTTACCCAAGGAGCCGAATATGTCATTCTGCCGGCCGGTTCGTACACCGATGACGTAACACTACCCGGCATTCGCCAAGCCATGGCGTTGAACTCTTATTTGATTAACCGGGGTATTTCGCAAGGGAAGTTGCACTATAATATGGGGCTGGTAGACGAAGAACCTCCCGCCCGCTTTGCCAATTTAAACGGGTTGTCCATCGTTTTTGATTACGATGCTAAATTGCCCACTGTGTTGGAAAAGAATGCCAACAACGAAACCGCCCCGTTACTGAGCATGGCTATTGTGCCGCTTTGCCACGCGATTGACCGTTCGTTAGGGGAAGCGTTTGCGATAGATTTTTCCGTCTTAGAAACCGTCAACCCGCTGGATAATTGGACCTTGCAAATTATTCAGCATGGGTCCGACGGTAAGTATTACATCGTCCGCCAGTTGGAAGGTTTCTCGCCGGTGTATCACCAGATTTTATTTAACGGACGCAAAGGGGTGATTGGGCCGGAACTTCCGTGCGGAAAATATACGCTGGTGTTGACCGGTACCGATTTAAAAGGTAAAAAACAAACCTTGCGCCGCCGGGTGGTAGTTAAATGTGCCGAAGCGCAAAATACGTGCGACGGTACATGCTCTGTCAAACAAACGGCTGCTGCGAAAAAAGAATTGAACTATAAGACCGCCCGCTTGTGGACGAAGCCGCGCCGCACCATGTATGCGGATGTAGTGGCTCCGGCCAAGAGCGAGGCCAAGGCCGTTTCCACAGCCACCGATACGCGTACTAAGACCGTGCGTACCACTACTATTGTAGAAGAAGATAACGGCGCGGAACCGGTCACTACTACGACCACGGTGCAAACCGGCCCGGTAGCACCGGCCTATCCGCCTGCGGCAGATGTCCTGCCTACCAATAACCCGTACGATATGCCGTACGATGTGTATAACGATTAGGTTCCGGGGAGTAAAAAAATATGGAATTATCCAAAGTATTGATCGGTCAAAATATGAACGCCCATCCGGATTGTTTGGGTATTTATATCGGATTAGATGAAATTTACATGGCTCAAACCGCCCGCAAAGACGGCGGCGTGGTGTTGGAATCGTTGGTTCGTGTGCCGATTACCGCCGTGGATCGCACACAACTTAAACCCTTAGATTTGAATGAGACTTTCTTTACCATGGACAATTGGACAGATTCTTTAGGTAAAGTAATGTCCAAAAAGAAATGGAAAACCAACCGGGTGGTGGTCAGTTTGGCCCCGGCATTTTGTTTGCTCAGACACTTTGTTATTCCTACGATGATTGAGCGCAAAATGTGGAAAAGTTCCATCCCGCTCCAAGCCCGTAAATACATCCACTTCCCCTTTGAAAAAGCGGAATATGCCTATCACGTGTACGAATTTGAAACCGCTACCACCAAACAAAAACGGTTGGGCGTGGTGTTCGCCATGACTACAAAAATCATTATTGAACGGCTACGCAAAGGGCTTAAATCGTGCGGACTGGAATTGGTGTCGGTAGAGCCGTCCAGTTTGTCGTTGGGCCGTGCTTTTAACGATAGTGATAAAGAAGCCGTAGGTAACGGCGGACGTATTTATTCCTTCTTCGGTACCGATATGGCCAATTTCGTTTTCTTGAACGAAAATGCTCCCGTATTGTTGCGCGAAGTGGAGATTTCGGGCTCTATCCCGGCGGAGCGCCGGCGCTTTGAAATTACCAACTGTACGGAATTTATTGCCAAACAACTGGAAAAGGACCCCTTTGAGGAAGCCGTGATTACCGGGGTAGATGTAGACCAGTGGATTCCGGCGTTGGAGGCAGACTCCAAAAAGCCGGTGCGGAAATGGAATTTAAGCGAAGTGTACGGCATTGAAACACGCAACAGCGGAGAAATTGCCGCTGTTGGGGCCAGCATCAAATTCTTTGACCAAAAAACGCCGGATATTGACTTTACAAAAGGCAACCGGTTGAGTGCCTACGAATTTAATGCCAGTTTGACCTTGTGGAAAGTGACGGCAGTAATTGTGTTGATTTTCTTAGCACTTATCGGCAAAGGATACTGGGGACTTTATCAAACCGAGCAGTCCTTGCGTAAAGCGAAAAGTTCGCAAAAGGGCCGCATCGCCGATTTTGACGGTTTAACAGCGAGCCAAATCCAAGCCAATTTAAGCAAAATCAAAACGCAAAACTCCAGTTTGCAAGCGATGACGAAGTTTGATCATATCGTTACGCCGGTGTTGGCGGAGTTGGCTGATGCTATCTTGCCGGGCGTGTGGATTACGAAGATGACTTATGCTGACTCGTTCCCCAGCCAAGGCGGGGAAACCCGTTCCTTAACCTTGGAGGGGGCTATTAAAGCCGGCACGAACAACGGGCAGGACGATATGACCCTGGGTAATAAGTTTAAAGATGAACTAATTAAACAACCTACGTTGCAAAAGATTTGTGGACGTAACCCGGTGATCCGCTTTACCAATGTTGTGGGGACCAGCGGACGTTCCGGCGATAAAGAAACGACATTCACGCTTACCTGCGCTAAGGGAGGACGTTAATATGGCAGACAAAGCGAAAAAAACAACCAATAAATACGCAGGACAGTTGAAACAGGGATTTCGCGATATCCGAACGGTGCTTGAGGAAGGCAATGTTAAATTGTTCCTTAAACAGGGTATTGTCATTTTACTTGTTGTGTTGGCTTGGAACCAATTGACGGGCAAATTTACGACTAAAATCCAAAATTTGAATGGTCAAATGGAGGCCATCAACGCCCAACAGGTCAATGAAGGGGAATATATGACCAACAAAAAGTTGCTCATCTCCCTGGAGCCGCGTTTTGCCAGTATTGACTCTAAAAACGAGTGGCTGTTGCGGCAGATTTTGGATATTTTCCAAAAGGCCAAATTAGTGCCTAATGTGTCCGGTTCGCAAGTGGAAGATGCCTCTAACCCGACGTATTTGGTGGCTTCTATGCAGGTAGGTTCGGCCATGGGTTATAAAACGTTTGCCGAGTTGCTGGCCAGTATAGAAAACCGCAAAGAATATATTAAGATTTCTAATTTTGTGATGGAAAAAGACAAAGACCCTAACCACATTGGTAACAATAAGGTTTCGGTGAAGTTGAATACTATTTTCCCGAAGGAGAAAATTGCAAAATCCATGTTTAAAGACTACGACCAATTGGTGGGTTCTTCTGACAAAAAGAAATCCGGTCAAAAGAAAAAAAAGGTGAAATAAGGTTATGAAACGGTTACTTTATTTGTTTTTTATAGTCGGTTTTACTCCGGTGTGGGCGCAAACCACAGCCCCCAGCACGCCGGAAGCGGCGAGCGCGGCGGTAGAAACCGCCAAAACCGAGCAGGCGGCCCAGCCGTCTAACGCGTCGGAGAAAGCCGCTCAAACAACCGCCCAAGAGCCGGCGCCACAGGCCGCGCAAAAGCCGGCTGCCGAAAAGACAGCCGAATCGGCTCCGGAAAAGACAGCCGAACCGGCTCCGGAAAAGACAGCCGAACCGGCGGCCCAAGCGGAAAAAGCAGCCCCGTCTGAAGCGGCTGAAGATTCGGAAGAATTTGTGACTGCGCGGGAAAGCGTAGAGGAAGAAGAAGGAGAAGGATGGGTAGCCAAAAAAGTGGAATATAATCCCACGTCCAAGCGCGACCCGATGTTATCTCCCGACGATTTGTTGTTGCTGGAATATCGCGAACAACAACGCTTAGCGGCTATTGAAGCAGAACGCCAGCGTAAGTTGGCTGAGGAAAGACGTAAACAAGAAGAAGCCGAACGCCAACGCCAGTTGGAATTGGCCCGTATTAAAGACCCCACCCGGGAAGTACGCAACAAAATTAAAATCGGCGGGATTATCGGGCAGGAAGTGTTTATTGGCAGTAAGATATATACGGTAGGGAATTCCATTTACGGGGCCCGGATTGTATCGGTCAGCCCGGAGGAAGTGGTATTTTCTTACAAAGGCCACAAGTTTGTACGTAAAGTGCAGTTGTAACATTTCAGGAAAATTCATAGGAGGAGTATGACAAATCGCTTAGCAGCAGTATTAACCGGTGTCATGGTATTGGGGCTAGTAACTCCGGCAGCCGCACAAAGCCGCCAAACGTTACCGAGCGACAATACCGTCACATTGGAAGAGGAAACCACGGTAAAATTGTCTGGAGAACCCGAACTGTACCGCAACGCGGAAGATCCTTCGCCGTTAGACCGCAAAGTATCTATTCGTGTTTCTAACGTACCGATATCGGTGTTTTTGAACAGTATTACCACGCAGGCCAAAATTAACTTTATTATGAGCGAAGAATTCGCCAATAAAAAAGTAACGGCCTCGTTGACCCGCGTAACGGTGCGGGAGGCCTTGGATACACTTTTGCGTGTACACGGCTTGGCCTACCAACGCATTGGTAAGAGTGATAGTTACGTTGTTACCAAACGTTCCAATGACGCGCCGGATACGATTACGAAAATTTATACGCTTAGTTACATTTCTTTACAGGGGATCGGGTCGGCATCCAGCGAAGTGAGCAGTATGATGCCGCAGGATGTTTCCAATAATCCCACCGGTGGTGGTTCTTCGGATAGCGGTATGTCTGGGTCGTCCGGCTCGGGTGCTTCCTCCGGCGGCTCCGGCGGTGCGGCCGATATTACGGGTATTATCAGCAGTATGCTTTCCCCGGTGGGCCATATTGCGGTGGATCCTCGTACCAACAAATTGATTATTACCGACGTGCCGGAAGTGTTCCCGCAAGTGGAAAACATCTTGGCTGAGTTGGATATTAAACCGCCGCAGATTTTAATTGAAGCGCAAATTGTGGAAGTCAACAAAACCAGTGGTTTGTCGTTGGGTTTCCAATACGGTGGAAGCGACGGCACCATGGTTGCGGCTACCGGGCCTAAACGTGTCTTTGACTTGGATTACATCAAAGGTAACGGGGTAAAAGGATGGAACTACATCTTCCCGAGTGCTGCCCAAACCGGTGGCGGTGACAGCGGTAGCGGCGGTGGTAGCAGTGACAGCAGCAGTGGTGATGATAGCGGCAGCAATGAAGCCGGCTTGTTGGATTTTGCGGCTTTTAACATTGTCTTACGCAGTTTGCTTAGCCGCGGGGAAGCCAAATATTTGGGTAAACCGAAAGTGGTGACGCTCAATAACAAAACGGCCACCATTACCACCTCTACCGATGCGACCGTAGGTCTGTCAACCACCGGCGGATATGATTCTTCTACGCCCACGACCACCACGGCCGAACGTAAACGTGTCGGGTTGATGTTACAAGTTACCCCGCAAGTAAACCGCGAAGGATATGTAACGCTGTACGTCCAACCGTCTTATTCGGACGTGGCGGCTTCGTTATCCGGCCTGGGAACGATGGACCCCACCACCCGTGCGGCTTCTACGCTGGTGCGTGTGAAAAACGGGCAAACCGTTGTTATCGGTGGCTTGCTTACTTCGCGCGAAACGGAACAAGTGCGCAAAGTACCGCTCTTGGGTGATATTCCGGTGTTAGGTTGGTTATTTACCAGCAAAACTACCAGTAAGAACACGACCGATTTGGTCATCTTCATTACGCCGACCATTTTGGCTGAGTAAAACAAGTAGGGATTGTCTGCCCCTGTTACCGGGGCAGACAATCCGTTAGTAATTTAGGGGAATAGGAAATGGCAAAACAGTTACATGAAATTTTAATGGATCAAGGCACGCTGACCGCCGAGCAAGTAAAGCGGGTACAACTTTACGCCAAACAAAATGATATTTTGTTTGCGGATGCGGTTGTTAAGTTAGCGTTTGCATCCGAAGAACAAGTAACGATTGCGCTGTCTAAACATTTTGCCATGCCCTATGCTTCTAAAGAGAACGGGATTTTAATTCCGGAAAAGGAGCAAAATTTACAAAAAATCATCCCGGAAAAATTCGCCCGGGAAAACATGGTCATTCCGCTGTTTGTGGAAGAAGATGCCTTAGCGGTGGCTTTGTTGGATCCGACTAACTTGTTCCTGCTGGAAAACATCAAAATGATGTCTGGCAAACAAGTCCAACCGTTTATTGCCAGCAAGAGCCAGTTGTTAAACGCCATGGACACGTTTTATGCTTCTTCGTCTAACTTGTTAGATGAAGTCATGAACGAAGCCGTCAAACCGCAAGTGGATGTATCTGTTTCCGCGGCGGCCGACGAAGAAGTGGCCGAAACCGGCATTTTGGATTTGGACAAAATGTCGCCCAATTCTTCCCAATATGTCAAACAGGTAAACGCCATTTTGCGTCAAGCCATTGCCGAGCGTACTTCCGATATTCACTTGGAAATGTTTGATGAGCGCGTGTCGTTGCGTTTCCGTATTGACGGCTCGCTGTATGAACGTACGCCACCGGCCAAGGAATCCGTAAACGCTATTATTTCCCGTATTAAAATTTTGTCTAAACTGGATATCGCCGAAAAACGTTTGCCGCAGGATGGTTCGTTTACGATCCGTTACCAGAACCGCTCCATTGAAGTCCGTGTGTCTGTGTGTCCGGCGGTGTTTGGAGAAAAACTGGTGCTTCGTATCTTGGATAAAGGTACGGGGGAAATGAATGTAGATAAATTAGGTTTTGAACCCGAGCAAAAGAAGGCCTTCTTAGAGGCGGCCAACTTACCGCACGGGTTAATCTTCCTGACGGGGCCAACCGGGTCGGGTAAGTCTACCACGTTAAACGCGGTATTGACCACCATCCGCACCCCGGAACTCAATTTTATGACGCTGGAAGACCCGGTAGAATATAAACTGGCGGGTATCAGCCAAGTGCAAGTAAAGCCGGCCATTGGGCTAACCTTTGCGGCGGGCTTGCGTTCGTTCTTGCGTCAGGACCCGGACGTTATCTTGGTGGGGGAGGTGCGCGATAACGAAACGGCCGAAGCGTGTTTAAAAGCCGCTCTCACCGGGCACTTAGTGCTCTCTACGTTGCACACCAACGAAGCCCTGGGGGCTATTCCGCGTTTAATTGATATGGGTATGGAGCCGTTCTTGCTTGCCAGTTCACTCGCGCTCGTGGCGGCGCAGCGTTTAGTGCGTATTTTGTGTCCGTATTGCAAAGTGCCGCATATTCCGGACCCGTCCACTTTATCACGTATTATTCAAGAAGGCCATTTGAATCCGCGCGACCAAAACTCCTGGACGTTCTTTAAATCGGTCGGGTGTCCGAAATGCTTTGGAACCGGGTTTATGGGTCGCCGGGCTATTTACGAAGTATTCCGCATGTCGGAAGAAATGCGTAATATCATTTATAAAACGCAAGACTTGGTGGAACTGAAAAAAGCCGCTATCCGCTCCGGGGCGCTAAACTTGCGCGCCAACGGGTGGCGCAAAGTCGTGCGCGGTCAAACGACGATTGACGAGATTTTAAGTATTACTACGTCAGACGAATAATTCTGCCTGACCTGTGCTTTACAGCACCTATTTTAGAAGGAAAATTTTGTATGCAAAAATATACGTATACGGTTAAAGATAGCAACGGCAAAATGTTGCGCGGTTCTATCTCCTCAGATAACCGGGAAAAAGTAATTTTAGCCCTGCAAAATAAGGGCTATTTAGTGTTGGACGTACGCGAGGGGAGCGGTGGTATTTTCGGTGGCCGTTCCGGTTCGCGCAAACGTGGCGGCAAAGTGGCCGGCCACGTGTTGGCGTTCTTCGCGGAACAGTTGGCCACGCTGATTGCCGGCGGTGTGCCGCTGGTGCGTGCGGTGTCGCTGTTGGGGGAGTATGCCTCCAACCCGACGTTGGGATATGTGCTGACGCAAGTGGCCAAGGATATTTCCAGCGGGCAGTCGTTACACGAGGCCTTGTCCCACCACCCTAAAACGTTTAGCCACATTTGGCTTTCGCTCGTAGAAGCGGGGGAAATGGGCGGTCAGTTGGCTGATACATTGCAACAGGTGTCTTTGTATACTAAAACGCAGGAAGGCATGAAAAGTAAAATCATTACCGCTGTTACGTACCCGGCGATTTTGGGTTTGTCTTCGGTGGGGGTGTTGATATATTTCATTATCGGTATCGTGCCGACGTTTGCCCAAATCTTTAAAGATTTTAACTTGGACCTGCCCATGATTACCGTCATCGTGTTGAACGTTTCGGGTGTGCTGGTCAATCACGGGGTGATGATTATTGCCTGTATCGTTATCGGCTTTTTGCTCTTTCGTTTTTACATCAAAACGACGGACGGCCGGCGCCGGTGGCACTCGTTTTTGCTTTCCATGCCGATATTTGGCAATTTCCTTAAGAACATTTATTACGACCGCATGCTTTCTACGCTTTCCACGTTGTTACGCAGCGGGGTTACCATTTTGAACGCTATTTTGGTATTGGAAGATTCATTTGACGGCAACGTCATTATCCAAAATGCGCTTAAAATGGTGCGTGCCGAAGTGGCGGCCGGAAAGTCCATTTCGGATTCGTTCCGGGCCACGGGTGTATTCCCCGGGCTGATGACCGAAATGATGTTGATGGGGGAAGAATCCGGTAAATTGCCGGGTATTATTGCGACACTTTCCAAATTCTATTCCGACCAGGTGGAACAGTTTATCGCCCGTTTTTCCGCGGTGATTGACCCGATTCTTATCTGCGGGGTAGGGGCGCTGATTGGTATTATTGTAGCGTCTATTTTCTTGCCGATTTTCAAACTGTCCCAAATCGGCGGCAACTAGGAGCGTGTATGAAAAGAAGCGGATTTACCTTGTTGGAAATTTTAATCGTCGTGGTGATTTCCGCTGCGGTGTTGGCGTTTGCGTTGCCGGCCTATAAGCGCACCCAGGACCGTAACTTATATTTAGCCGCCAGCGGCGTGCTGATGGACCTGGGTAACGCCGTGCAGTCTTTGCGCAGTGATATGGCTTTATTTAATGTAGACGGCACTTTTCCGGTGTCGGCGTCGGCGTTGCAAGTTTCCAACCGTTGGCAAAAAGATTCTTTTTCGCTGACTTCCATGACTGATTTTAACAATTGCGTCTTGGGTTTTTGTTTGAACAGAACCAATGCGAAATTCGGTCAAGCGTTATTTAATTTTAAGTACCTGGAACCCATTCCCTTTGATTCCGGCTCTACGTATAAGGGGTATACGTTTTACATTTGTCCGCAAGACACGGGTTCAACGGCCAATTGTTGTGGAAATAATTCCCAAGTAGTGGCGTGTATGTGGGATTCGGATGCTTCTTCCACCCGGGCGGCCGGCACTTTATACAAAGGGGCGCGGTTTCTTAAACAAGGCAAGTTGGAACAGATTTCCAACTAACCGGAGTCCGCAGAGAGGTTAATATATGAAAAATAACCAAGGATTTACGTTGTTGGAATTATTGATAGCGGCCACGATTATCGGCTCGTTAGCCGTATTGGCTACTATTTCATACCGTTCCAGCGCGGCCGAATCGTACGTGGCATCGGCCAAAGCCCAGACGGAAATGTTAGCCGGTGCCGTGCAACGCTTTAAATTAGAGAACCGGGTTACGACCAATTCTCCGGGGAAAATAGAAGAAGTGGAAGATTCCACGGAGGCGTGCGGTGCCAATACATTGTCTGCGGCCAATTTAATTTATTGCGGATTTGTGGAAAACAGCGGGTGGAATAGTCCGTATTTTGAATTTTACATTTGCAGCGGAACAAGCAAACCTTGCGGCGATGCTCCTTCTAGTATCGGTACGCCGTTGGCTTTTATGAAAAGCAAAGGGAATGCCCGTATGCCTGCCCAATACGGCGATAAATACAAATATTGGGTAGGAACGCTCGGCCAGGCGGAAACGAGGAGTTAATATGAAAAAAGGTTTTACCCTGATGGAAGTACTGGCCGTGATACTGCTACTGGCAGTAGTGGTTTCTTTTGCCACGCCGGTTTTCCGTGCGGTCCGTTTTGACATGAAGCAGGCCCAAGCCAAAACGGCCGTCAAAAAATTGGCTGAAGCCGTGCGGGGGTATTACCAAGTCAGCCGCGGGGGTATGGTGAATGCGTGTTTTACGTCGGGAAATTTAAATGATTTAGTCGGAGCGGCGTGCAACAACCCGGCGGCTACGGGTATCCCGCAGACGACGGTCCAAACCCCGTTAGACAGCGCAGCCCAATTGTTTGCGTGTGGGTTTTTAACGGTTAAAGATTTTCGGGATTTGCCGTACACGTTTTGCACGACGGTAGCGTCCGCCCAAGCCCAAACGGACGGCTTGTTTCCAACGACACTTCCCGATCCGGTGGAACGCTTTTATGCGGTAGCGTATGCAAACAGCGACAGCGCCGGTAGAAAGTATTTTAGAGCCAATAACTTGCCGGGATTTATCTACGTAGATGCGGAGATGACACCGAAAGATACGTATTAGTAATCGGGAGAGTAAACCATGAAACGTTTGATTAAAAATAAATGGGGTATTACGTTATTGGAAGGCGTCATTGCGCTGGGGCTGTTGGCCTTGGCGGCGGCCGCCTCGTTTGGGGTGTTGTTATCCATTTCGCGCAAGTCATCGCGCCCGGATTTACAAGAAGAAATGTTGTGGGCAGTAGAACGCGCCAGTGAGGGGTTGCAGTTGTACAACGGATATTCCGCCTCTACGATTGCCTCCTGGCCCGACGATATCAAGGCAGGTTTGTGCGGCGGCGATACGGACCCGCTGTCCACCAGCGATACCCATACCATTACGTGTATGCTCCCTCCCATTTGCGATAGGGCTACTTCGTCCTTTTCGTATACGGTGGGAACGGCGAAGAATTTTACAAACACAATCAATGTTTCTTTAATCGGGGAAACGGTGGCGGATTTGCCATCCGGTTACAACCAACGCAAGGATATTGTGTTTGATATTACGTGTAACGGATTTACTTTATGAAGAACAGAACCGGGTTTACCTTGACGGAAATTTTGTTGGCGGTGTTGGTAGTGGCCATTATCGGAGTGGCGCTTGCTTCGCTGACCTCTGCCGCATCGCGTGAGAGCGGGGTTGGTAGCAGTAAGGTCATGTTGCGCAACAGTATGTCGCGCGCGCTGAGGCAATTGCGCCAGGATATACACGAAGCCAGCCGCGTATTATATGTACGCGGGCCGATAGATGTCATTGGCGAAAATGTAACCCAAATTCCGCTTCTTATGATTGGCAAAAACGTACGGTTGGACGGTTCGGCCGTTGCTGGAAATACGCGAACCTACATTGTTTATTGTTTTAAGCCCGGTACCGTGACTGCAACAGCCGGCGGGGCTGCCGTTGTGCCGGACGGAGCCCTTGACGAGGGTACGATTTACCGCCAGCAGTTTACCCAAAATACGGCGTACACCTTCCCGGAGGGTTCCAACGCGCCATCTTGCCGTGCGTATCAGGATTCGGATATTTGGTTGCCGCATGTTAAATTTATTCCCAATAGTACGACCAGTCCCAACAATTATCCCGTACCTCTCTTTGGCGTCAGCGGTTACAGCGCAACGTATAGTACCAACGATACTACCGATACTAATTTGCCGGATAATTTGGGGTCGTTGTTGCGGCTAAATATGATTTTGGAGTTGCCCAGTTCTCCGGTTGTCAACGACGTAACGGAAGAACGGTTTGCCTTGCCAAACGGTTTTTCTACTACGGTGCAAAGTTAGAGGTATAGTTATGTTACACAACAAAAAAGGTGCTGCTTTATTACAGGTTTTACTGGTTACGGTGGTGTTGGCCGGTATGGCAACCATGTTGTTGCGGGCGAGTTTATCCCGTACGACTACTTCGCGCCAGACGCGGCGGGCCGTGGCGAGCCAACTGCTCATTAATGCTTGCCAGGCCGAAGTGAACGCGTTGTGGGGGGTAAAATCGCGCGACCGGTTTGTAAAAGATTTGGCTTCTTGTTTAATGTCTTGCAAATGTACTCCTGCCCAAGAAGATGCCGGTACATGTACGTGTTCCGTGGGGACTAATGCCT
>JAZRIL010000030.1:0-3471 GCA_045645285.1 Elusimicrobiaceae bacterium
GGCAAAACAACCTTGTTTTAATAGGAAGGTGGAAGATCCCCGACAGAAACGCTCGGGGATGACATCCTTGTTTAATAACAACAACGGCTTTACCCTCATTGAACTTTTAGTCGTTGTACTCATCATTGGCATATTAGCGGCCGTGGCCTTGCCGCAATATCAGAAAGCGGTTACTAAATCACGGGTGGCAACTGCCATTACATTACTGCGTGCCATAGCCAATGCGCAAGAAGCCCATTACTTGGCCGAAGGGACCTATGCCCCAGATGATGAGTTAGATATAGAACTGCCCGCCGGTACAGTAGACAGAGAAGATTATTGGGAACTGCCTGGTGGCCAGCGGTTTGGGAAGTATGCTGAAAATGGTTATACAGCAGTTGCCGTAAATTATGGTGCATCGCGCGGAGAAATACAGTTGACGTATGTTTTTGATCACTATTCGGGGAATGCGGTTAATCAGCAAAAAGGGTTGTATTGTTATGCTCCCAATGCAGATAATTTGAGTTTGGAAATATGTAAAAGTTTGGCTAAAACTAATACGTCTCGCTCAAGCCAATGCGGACTATTAAAAAACACCCCAGCGTGTACAGGATATCATGTGCAATAAAATTACCCCACGCCGTTGCGTGGGGTAAAAAGCGAAATGTAACAACAGCTGTTATTCTTCTAACTTCTTTAATGTGGGGAACAAGATAATCTCGCGGATGGAATCTTGTCCGGTCAGCATCATAATAATACGGTCAATCCCGATACCCATACCACCCGTTGGCGGCATGCCGCTCTCCAACGCCTCAATATAATCACCGTCTAAAATATCGGCGTTTTCGGCATCTTCGCCTTTGGCCGCGGCCTTGGCGGCGGCTTGGTCTTTTAAGCGTTGCAACTGGTCAGCCGGATCATTTAACTCCGTATAGGCATTGCCAAGTTCTTGTCCGTTTACAAAGACTTCAAACCGTTCCACCAGTTCTGGGTCGCCGGGTTTGGTTTTGGCAAACGGGCTGACGGCCGTCGGATAATCCAGCGCGATGACCGGATTGTGGTAATCAGCCAGCAACTTGCCTTCAAAAAGTTCGTCAAAAATGACGGAGTCGCTGTCGCTTGCGGAAAATTTAATGCCTTGTTCGCGCGCAACTTCTTCCAATTTTTCGCGGTTGAATTGGCGGCCGTTTAATACTTCGTGAATATCGCGGCCGAATTTTTCCTGCCACGCTTGCGGGATATACAAGCGTTTGAACGGCGGGCGCAAATCTACATCATAGCCGCGGAAATGGATTTGTTCCACGCCGATCGCTTTGGCGGCGTTGCCTAAAATTTCGTCAAACAAATCCGCCATGGTGTTTACATCGCCATACGCTTGGTATAACTCCATCATGGTAAATTCCGGGTTGTGCGTGGTGTCAATACCTTCGTTGCGGAACATGTGTCCGATTTCGTAAATCTTATCCAGCCCGCCCACGATGAGGCGTTTGTGGTGAAGTTCCAACGCAATACGCATATAGAGCGGCATTTTTAAGGCGTTGTGGTATGTCTCAAACGGACGGGCAATCGCTCCGCCCGACGAGGGGTTCAAAATCGGCGTTTCTACTTCCAAAAATCCTTTTTCGTCCAGCGTTTTGCGAATGGAGGAAATGATTTTGGCGCGTTTGACAAAAATATCTTTGACTTCTTCGTTGGCAATTAAATCTAAATGGCGTTTGCGAAAACGTACTTCGGTGTCTTGGAGTCCGTGGTATTTTTCCGGCATGGGGCGGATGGCCTTAGATAACAAGGTCATGGTCGTAACTTTAATCGTTTTTTCGCCGGTTTTCGTCACAAATATATGGCCTTTAACGGCTACAAAATCGCCCACCGCAATATGTTTTTTGAAGAATTGGTACGGCTCATCGCCGAGTTGGTCTTTAGCCACGTAGAGTTGCACGCGGCCCGAAAAATCGCGCAAGTGCGCAAAGGCGGCTTTACCCATTAAACGCAGTTGGATAATGCGGCCTGCGGTGGCCACTTCGGCATTTTCCTCAGCATTTTTGGCTCCCGCGCAAGAAATTGTTTTTTCACAATGATTGGGATACGGCGTGACGCCCAGTCGGCGGATTTCGTCCACTTCGGCGTAGCGCTCGCGGATAATTTCGTCTAACGAATTGTTGTGTTGCGTGTTTTCTGCCATAAAAAAACCTCGTTTAGATAAACTGATTATTTATATTTTATCAAATTACGTGGACTCGCGCCGAAAAAGTGATACAATAAAGTTATGAATAAAAATTTTATGATTTTTGTGGGGATTGCCCTGTTACTTTTCGGCGGTGGATTTTTATATCGCTATCAAACGAACGCCGCCGACGAGCGCGGCGCTACCAAACTCATGCGTTCGTTTGAAGAAGAAACCGACCAGCAAAAAGTGTTGCGGCTTATCCGGCATACGGATAATGTAAACGAACGGGATAAGTCGGGCCGGACCGCGCTTTTTTATGCGGTGCAACATGCTGCCGAGCCGGAAATGATACGCCATTTATTGCAAATGGGCGCGGACACTTCCGTGACGGATTCCACCGGCCAAACGGCTTTGATGGTGGCGGCGCGGTATAACAATTCGGAAAGTGTGTTGGTACAACTGTTGGTGGCTGGGTCGCCCGTTAACTCCGCCGACCGGGATGGCTACACCGCGCTTATGTATGCGGCACGCTACAATACGCCGGGTATCACTAAAAAATTAGTGCGCTACGGGGCGGACCCGGATATCAAATCGCCCGATGGGCAAAGTGCCGCGGCCCTGTTGGCTGAGAACAAGAATTTTTCAGATGCCGAAAAAGAGGATTTTTTGTTAGCATTTAAAATCTTGTCTATTATTGGCCCGCACCCGCGCGGATTTATAAGTAGCGAGAAGAAATGAGTGTTTGTGTAATGAATAAAAACTCCCCGCAGGTATATGCGGGGAGTTTTTGCTTTTTCTTCGGTAAAGTCAAAAGGGACTGATGTTTTACAGGGACTAGGATAGATTCGCCTTACAAAAATTTAAGACCTCGCAGAAGCGAGGTCTAAATTTTTCCGGGACGGAAAACGGATTCGCCCTACGTCAATTTCCTGACGGAAATTGCGTCCGGGCCCGCCCTCGCGGTTTTTGCCTTTCGCGGCTTACGCACGCTCAAACAAAAACATCGCTCCGGGCTTCGAATCCTAGCCGAAGGCCAAGCAGTTGGCCTTCTTCCCACAAAAATTTAAGACCTCGCAAGAGCGAGGTCTAAATTTTTCCGGGACGGAAAACGGATTCACCCTACGTCAATTTCCTGACGGAAATTGCGTCCGGGCCCGCCCTCGCGGTTTTTGCCTTTCGCGGCTCACGCACGCTCAAACAAAAACATCGCTCCGGGCTTCGAATCCTAGCCGAAGGCCAAGCAGTTGGCCTTCTTCCCACAAAAATTTAAGACCTCGCAAGAGCGAGGTCTAAATTTTTCCGGGACGGAAAACGGATTCACCCTA
>JAZRIL010000031.1:0-1868 GCA_045645285.1 Elusimicrobiaceae bacterium
TTAAATCCGTAATGCGAATAAATTTTCATGATATGCCACAAAATCGGATGCCCGCCGATTTCTACCATCGGTTTGGGTTTTAAAACGGTTTCTTCGCTTAGGCGCGAGCCCAGCCCGCCTGCTAAAATAAGAACTTTCATGTCCTCTCCGAACGTGAGATTTTATATACTCTCTCATTCTACCATATTACAAAGTGGAAAAACAATTTGTTTTTCCCTCTTGCGTTTTGGGATAGAAATAATGTTATAATGGAAAAGCAGGAATGTTGTTTATCATTCAGTTGTTTCATCATATAAGGAGCACTTCATGTCAAACGATACTGCCGTTCAAATGAAACAAAAACAGCCCGCGGGGCTTTATTTGTTGTTTGCCACGGAAATGTGGGAAAGGTTTAGTTTCTATTCATTAAAGGCCTTATTCATCTTATATCTTACCAAAGAGTTATTACTCTCTACCGAACAGGCCAGCGGATACTTTGGTAATTTGATGAGTTTAATTTTCCTCTCGCCTTTGTTCGGTGGATATATTGCCGACCGGTGGCTAGGTAAACGTGCGTGCATTATTATAGGCGGTATCTGTATTGCACTGGGGCAATTTTGCATGGGGCAAGGGTCCCTGCCGGCCGTGTGGGTGGCGATGGGCTTAATTATTATCGGTAACGGATTTTTCAAACCGAACATTTCCAGCATCGTCGGAGATTTGTACGAGAAAAACGACCCCCGCCGCGACGGTGGATTTACCATTTTCTATATGGGTATCAATTTGGGTTCGTTTTTAGCCGGCATTATCGCCGGGACGTTGGCGCATAAATTCGGTTGGGTATATGGTTTCGGTTCTGCCGCGGTAGGCATGATTTTTGGGCTGGCCCTATTTATTTGGGGTAAAGACAAATACCTGCAAGGCAAAGGCAAAGCCCCCAAAGAATATGTTAAAGAAAACGTGAAAAAAGAGGTCAGTAATGCACCGCTTACCAAAGAAGAATGGCAACGTATTGCCGTTATTTGTATTATGGCGTTCTTTACGATTTTCTTTTGGGCGATTTTTGAACAGAAAGGGGCAGCGCTTAACTTAATTGCCGACCAACACGTCAATCGTATTATCCACTTCTTCGGTCATGCGTTTGAAATTCCGACGGCGTGGTTTCAGTCTATTAACCCCTTATTTATTATGTTGTTTGCCCCGGTGCTCTCTAAATTGTGGGTCAACTTGGGCAAGCGAGGCAAAGATTTGAGTGTACCTGCCAAGTTTATGGTGGCGTTTTGGCTCATTGCCACGGGGTATATTATTTTGTTACTTTCCACGATTGTTTGCGGCGATAACAAAATGGGTATTTGGTGGATTGTGGGTGCGTACTTTATGTTTACCATGGGTGAATTGTGCTTAAGCCCGGTAGGGTTGTCCATGGTAACCAAACTCTCTCCCACCAAGTTTATTTCGCTGTTTATGGGTATTTGGTTTTTGGCTACGTCCGTGGCCGGGAAATTGGCCGGGCTCTACTCGGGCCAACTCAGCAAGATGACATTGCAGCAATTCTTCACGTGGCCGGTGATTGTGCCGATATGCGCCTCGCTAGTATTGCTGGTGCTGATTAAACCCATTAAGAAATGGATGAACGGCGTACAATAAAAAGTATTTAGTCTGTTTGCAAACACCCCTGAGATTTTTCCCAGGGGTGTTTTTTCGTCGTGAAATAAAAAGGGCTTGACATCGTTTTTTTTTTTGCTAAGATTTGCGTGTATTAAATTCCTGTGGAGAGGTAGGTATGAAAAACAAAAGTAATTTTAAAGGCAGTTTAAATGAAAATGAGATGATGTTGTTGCTGCAAGACGCGCCCCTTCCGTCATCCCGCAGTGTCTTTGTGCGGGATA
>JAZRIL010000032.1:0-53595 GCA_045645285.1 Elusimicrobiaceae bacterium
AAAGAAAAACACTTTATTAAACCCCCTCATCGGTTTTGAGTGCTTACGCACACAAAACCACTTCCCCCGCAAGGGGGGAAGTCACACGACAAACAGCGGTTTTACACTCATTGAACTCTTAGTCGTCGTTCTTATTATCGGCATACTGGCGGCGGTGGCATTGCCGCAATATCAAAAAGCAGTGTATAAAAGCCGCTACGCCACTCTAAAAAATATGACTAAATCTATTGCCGATGCGCAAACAGCGTATTATTTAGCCAATAATACATACGCAACCGATTTTAACGAACTTAGTATAGACACGGGTGGAACACTTAGAAGTTATAATCAAGGTATAGCAGATTTTCCAGGAGGAACATGTGAACTCAGTGGAACTTATTTTCAATGTACTAATAATAAAATCGGTATGTCTTACAGAATATACAGTCATGGTTTGCGCATGTGCCTAACGAACGTGACCCAAGACTTAAACTCTATACAAAATAAAATTTGCAAACAAGAAACAAATGGAACACCCGGTTTCTACGGAACGACAGAAACTTTTTGGGAGTATAAATAATTTTGCTAGATAAGCACACGCCCCGTTTTTGAACGGGGCGTGTTTTTCAAACTCTCGCAAACAGAATTAGAACGTACCTAATTCCATTTGCTTGAAGAAGTCTTTATTTGACTTTGTGGACGACAATTTATCCAACAACATTGTCATTGCATCCACCGGACCCAAGGGAGCAAGCACCTTGCGCATAATCCACACTTTGTTCAGTTCATCTTCGCTTAACAGCAAGTTCTCTTTACGCGTGGAACTGCGGTTGATGTCTACGGCCGGGAAAATGCGCCGCTCAGACAGTTTACGCTCCAAGCACAGTTCGCTGTTACCCGTTCCTTTAAATTCTTCAAAAATCACTTCGTCCATGCGGCTACCCGTTTCAATCATGGCCGTAGCGATAATGGTCAGCGAGCCGCCTTCTTCAATGTTGCGCGCGGCTCCCAAAAAGCGTTTGGGCTTTTGCAGTGACGTGGCTTCCAACCCGCCGGTCAGCACGCGCCCAGACGACGGTGCCACCGTATTGTACGCACGGGCCAGACGTGTCAAGGAGTCCAACAACACCACTACGTCTTTGCCTTGTTCGGCCAAGCGTTTGGCTTTTTCAATGACCATTTCGGCCACTTGTACGTGGCGGTCGGCCGGCTCGTCAAAGGTGGAAGCCACTACTTCGCCTTTGACGCTGCGGCTCATGTCCGTCACTTCTTCGGGGCGTTCGTCAATGAGCAACACCATCAGCACCGCATCTTTGTAGTTCTCGGCAATAGAGTGCGCGATGGCTTGCAAAATCATCGTCTTACCGCTTTTGGGCGGGGCCACAATCAGAGCACGCTGGCCTTTGCCGATAGGGGCCACAATATCTATCACGCGTTGGGTAAGCGAATTTTTATCCAATTCCAACGTATAGCGTTCGTTGGGGTGCAAAGGCGTCAAGTTTTCAAAAAGCGGACGGTTGTAGATTTTATCGGAGTCAATACCGTTTACTTTTTGCACTTGCAACATCGCAAAATAACGCTCGTTATCTTTCGGCGGGCGGATTAAACCTTCAATCGTATCCCCTTTGCGTAGCCCAAAGCGTTTGATTTGCGAAGGCGACACATAAATATCTTCGCCCCCGGCTAAATAGTTATTTTCTTCGGAACGTAAGAACCCGAAACCATCTGGCAAAATTTCCAACACACCGCCCCCGTATACAGAGCCGTTCTGTTTGGCTTGCACCGCCACAATGCGGCCGATCAATTCCTGTTTACGCAGGCCGGAAATATCCTCTATATTATAGTTGACGGCCAGTTTGGTAAGTTCCGGCACGCTAAGTTTATTGAGTTCGCGCGCGTCCATGGGTTTAGCCCCGTTGGGTTGGCGCGGCGCGGGATAGGGCCGGTTATTTTGCCGTTGCTGATACGGGCGTTTATCGCCTTGCGGGCGGGCGGGCCGCTCCGCTTTGGTAGTGGCTTGCGGTTTTGTTTCTTTTGTTTCTTTTACTTCTGTTACTTCTTGCTCGGGTTTAGCCGAGACGTTTGTTTCTTCCATAGTGACTCCTTTATTTTGCGTACAAATCTGTTAAGGCCCGGTATAAATAGCCGATTTTTCTGTCCAGCGCGCGCGGGGTGGTGTCATTGAAAATGACAATATCGGCCCGGCCGATTTTTTCCGCCTCGCTGAGTTGTTGCGCGCGGCGTTGGCGGTACACGTCCGGCGTAATCCCCCGCGCTTTCAAACGGGCTGATAATGTTTTATCCGGCGCACTTACCAACACAGTCAAATCTACTTTTTCATCCCACCCGGCTTCAAACAACAGCGGGGCTTCCAAAACAGCCCATGGCTGGGGACAGGCGGCTAATTTTTGTTGCGTTAGTTTCCACACCAAGGGATGCAAAAATTGTTCCAGTTTCATGCGGGTTTTATCGGAGGAAAACACCGCTTGCGCAATTTGGGCCGGGTCTACCGTGCCAAACCATTTTTCCGCTTGCTTACGCACGGGATCGGTTTGGTATAACTCGCGCACGAGTTCGTCGGCACTGAGCACAAACGCTCCTCGTTTGGCCAGCCCGGCCAGCGCGGTACTTTTGCCGCTGGCCATACTGCCTGTAAGCCCTACAAGATACCGGCCTATGCGTTTAGTTTTCATAACGCCAATTTTTCCATGTCGTACCAATTTTCCCCGGCCTTGGCCGCCGCCAATAACGGCACACGCAACGTAACGGCGTTTTGCATTAAACTTTTGATATGGGCCGCCGTTTGCGGCAGAGAAGATTTAGGTACTTCAAAAAGCAACTCGTCGTGCACTTGCATCGTCATCTGTACGGGAGAACAGCGGTAAGCCGTAAATACATCAATCATGGCTTTTTTGATGATATCGGCCGAACCGCCTTGCACGATGGTATTGATAGCGGCCCGTTGGGCAAACGACGCCATGGAACCAACTCCCATATTAAATTCCGGCAAGTATCGCACGTGTCCCAAAAGGGTTTTGACGTATCCGTTTTTACGCGCGGCGGCCACGTTATCATCAATCCACTGCCGCACGACGCGGAAATTTTTAAAATAATTATCTATGTATTCTTTGGCTTCCCGCAAAGAAATGCCCAACATCTGGGAAAGCCCCATAGGACCCTGCCCATAAATGATACCAAAATTAATGGCTTTTGCACTAGAGCGCATCTCGGGCGTAACCAAGGGCGGCATCACGCCAAAAACCTGTGCGGCCGTTTGGGTGTGAATATCCCCCCCGTCTAAAAACGCTTGCACGAGTACCGGGTCCTGGCTTTCGTGCGCTAAAACACGCAAATCAATTTGCGAATAATCCACACTAAGCATCACGTTACCCGGCGCGGCGCAAAAGGCCTTACGCAACTGGCGGCCTTTTTCCGTGCGGACGGGGATGTTTTGCAAATTCGGGCTGGAACTGGACAGCCGCCCCGTCACCGTACCGGTTTGGTCCAAATACGAGTGGACTTTGTGCTTTTCATCTTCCATCAAAAGCAAATTATCTACATAGGTGGACTTCAATTTTGCATCGGCACGGTAATCTAAAATCTCACGCGCAATGGGATACGTCTGGGCCAATTCGCTCAACACTTCTTCGTCGGTAGAGTAGCCGGTTTTAGTGCGTTTGACCGGCGGGATTTGCATCTGTTCAAACAAAAGCGTCCCGAGTTGCTTGGTGGAATTGATATTCACCGCATACCCTGCACGCGTATCAATGGATTTTTGCAACTGCTCCATTTCGCGCGAAAGGATGGCTTTAAAGGTTTCCAAAAATGCCGGGTCTATGCGAAGCCCCGCAAATTCCATCGCCGACAACACCGCCATCAACGGCAATTCTAACGTGCGGAACAATTCATACTGCGCGCTTTCTTGCAGTTTTTTCGTCAGCACTTCTTGCAACGCAAAACCAAACCGGTTATATGCGCGCAGTAATTCCTGCGGGTCTTCTTCGTTGACTTGGACGGAAAAATAATCGGCACAGGCCCCGGCAAAACTTAAATCGCCCGACGGATTTAATACATAACGTGCCAGTCGTCCGTCAAAACAATTTAAAAATTGCCCGTGAATATTGATGTCCAATTCGCGCAGGGTTAGTTTCAAATCGTAGCCGGATTTTTCCACGTGGTCATTTTGCACCAATTTTGTTAAACTGTCCAATTCCCAGACTTCCAATTCGCCAATGGCTTTGATAGCAAACGTGTGTGCATCCAGCCCCAGCAACACCCGTTCCTCTTGGGCGTGCAAAAATACACGCGGGACCGCTGAAGCGCGGGACAAAGCGTCCGTAAACGAAATTTCAAGCGGGGCTTTTTCTTCGGTAGGCGCCACCGCCGGAATTTTTAAATCGTCTAATAAATTTTTAAACTCGTACTGAGCAAATAACTCCGCCAACACACTCAGTTGCGGCATACGCACGCGGTAATCTTCCAGCGAAAACGGCATATCTAAATTATCATCAAACACCACCAGTTGCTTGGACAACAACGCCGCCCCTTCACCGTCTAACAATTTTTTAGCCAGGGCGGGTTTCATCGCCGGGTCATCGTTGTGGGCGGCGCGCAAAATATCTTCCAAATGGCCGAATTTCTCAATCAGTTCTACCGCGCTTTTAGGGCCTACACCGCGCACCCCGGGGATATTGTCCGCACTGTCGCCTACGATAGAAAAGTAATCCGGCAAAAATGGTACGGCCACCCCAAATTTTTCTTTTGCCGCTTCGGGCCCCTTAAATCCGTCCTTACCGCCCGCCGGCCAAATATGGATAAATTCATTTAAAAACTGATACACATCTTTGTCCGTCGTAGCGAGCACGCTGGATACGTGCTCTTGTGCCGCCCGGCGCGCCAAAAATGCCATCAAATCATCGGCTTCAATCCCGCTTCGGGCCACCACTGCCAATCCCAACCGCGCCACCAAATCGCGTGCCACGTTGAGTTGGCTGATCAACGCATCATCGGGTTTTTTACGGGTTCCTTTGTAGGTGGGCAATAGGGCTTTGCGCCGGGCGCATCCGCCGGGTGAATCAAAGCACACCGCCACATACGCGGGGTGATGGTCTTTAAGCATTTTAAGCAGCCACCGCACAAACCCGTACAACGCGCCGACTTCCTGCCCGGAAGACGTCGTCAATTTGGGCAGGGCATGATAATTGCGGTGTAGGAAATTATGCGCGTCTACTAAAAAAAATTGAGGAGAAAATTGGGTGGTCATGGTTTGTTATGCGGTAGGGTAACGGAAAGCCGCCGCACAAAAAGTACGGCGGCTTGATACCTTTATAAAAGTGCGTCCAGTTTTTCTTGCAAGGCCGCTTTGGACTGCAACCCCACGGCCTGCGCAACTACTTGCCCGCCCTTGAAAAACAATATCGTAGGGACGGAAGAAATACGGTATTTGGTGCTGATTTGCGGACCTTGGTCGGTATCCAGTTTGCAAACTTTCACTTTGCCGGCATATTCTTGCGCCAGTTCTTCTACCACCGGGGCAAGCATCCGGCACGGGCCGCACCACGTAGCCCAAAAATCTACCATTACCGGCTCTTTAGCATTTAATACTTCGCTTTCAAAATTTTCATCATTGATAATTACTTCGCTCATGAGGTCCCCCTACTAAGTATAATACGGCTTACTCAAAGGGTATCAAGTGGCAGTGGGTCTTGTCAAGCGGTTTTTACCGGATGAACAAATGTGCTACAATTTTAACAACAGGAAAAATTATGACCAACACAACTAAAGAGCAATTGATTTGTATTTCCTCCCCCACTGACCGCACCTACTACCGGGCCACGGCCGTAGCGAAAGAATTTGTAGACCGCGAGCAAAACGTCGTGCATACTACCGGCACATTGCCCGATGGTGAAGTGCACGAATTTGCCGTTTCTTCCGTCACCGTTAAACATTTGCAAAACGGCAAATTAAACGGCAAGTTGGAAGTGATGAATTTGACCGATGGCACCATTTCGTTTAGCGAAGAATATCAAAACGGCGTACTGAAACAAATTCACGAAAAAAATACCCCCGCCCAGGCCGCTTCCCCCTTACACGAAGGAACGACCCTCAAAACGTCCAAAGGGACCCATTCATTCTATTGCAACGGCAAAGAAGTGGCCGAAGAAACCATTTCTTCCAACGGGGCTTCGTTGGAATTATTGGGCAACATCCCCGACGGTGAGGTCAAAGAATTTAACGAAAAAGACCAAGTCATTACCGTGGCTCATTACAAAAATAACAAACTAAACGGGGAGTTAATCCGCTACACAGATAACGGAGCGGAAATCTTGCATGAGAATTACGAAAACGGCTTTCTGCAAGGTCCGGCCACGTATTTAACATTTACCCGCGACGGCTCCCTGACAGCCCAATGCACGTATAAAAATTCCCGCTTAAACGGCGAACGTACACTCACCCAACAAAACGGCACGCTACGCTGCCGGGAGTTTTATAAAAACGGACACTTAAACGGCCCGCGTTTATGTTACTACCCCAGCGGCCACAAAGAGCGCGAAGAAAATTATACCGACGGCAAATTAAGCGGCAAACGGGAAATGTTCTTCCCGGACGGAAATCTATGGTACCGTGAAACATTTTCCGCCGGGCGATTGGACGGCGAACGCCAGTGCTTCTTTCCCAACGGGAAACTGTATTTGGAAGAATTTTATGCGGACGGTTTATTGGAAGGACGCCGTAATTTGTATGACGATAAAGGCACCCTTTTATCTACCGAAGAATATCACTGGGGTTCCCTGGTGCGCAACAACGAACGGAGTAAATCCTAATGGTAACACGTTTTTGCCCGGCCAAGGTAAATCTGTTTTTGGAAGTTACCGGCAAACGCCCAAACGGCTATCACGAGTTAGCCACCCTGTTTGCCAAAATTAAACTGGGCGACACGCTCACGCTGGATGCCCAACCAAGCGATGAAACTTTTTTCTCACTTAAATTAGCCGGCCCAGTCGGTCAGCATTTGCGCGCCGATGAAAGCAATTTATGTTGCCGGGCCGCACGCGGATTTTTGGAACATTTTAAGTTGCACGCCCAGGTGGAAATGACACTACACAAGCGCGTCCCTATGGGGGCCGGGCTGGGGGGCGGATCTTCCGACGCGGCCGCAACCTTGCTAGTCTTGTGTGATATTTTCAATAAAGACAAACAAGAACTCTTGCCACTGGCCGCTGCGCTGGGGGCCGACGTGCCGCTATTTATGTACGAGGAGTCGTTTTTGAAAGGGGAAGGCATCGGCGAAATCTTAACTCCGTTTACGCCGGGCCAGCCATTACCGTGGTTGGTGCTGATTTATCCCAACGCTTTTATTTCCACTAAAACAGTATTCGGTAATTTCCAATTGGCCGGGGCTGGCGAAATTCAAGCCAACACCCTCCGGCTGGAAAAACTGATTGCGTGTATCCGACAAGCCCGCCCCGTGGCAGATTGGCAACCGTACTTATTCAACCGGTTGGAAGCGGGCGTGGCGTGCGTTTCCGACCCGGTCAAAAAGGCACTAAATGATTTAAAACAGGCCGGGGCGCAAACGGTAATGATGTCCGGTTCCGGCTCCAGCGTATTTGCGTTGGCCCAAACACAACAGGCGGCCCAACAGTTGGCCGAGCGTGTGTGTGAACGGGGGCGAACCGTTTTTTGTACGCCGTTTTACACGTCTGAAAAATAAATTTTTCTTTACATACGCGTAAAATTTGATGTACAATATATGTAGAGAGGCGTATGAAACGCTGACAAATTTCACTTCCGGATGGTGAAATGGTATCACTACTGGTTTTGGTCCAGTCATTCTAGGTTCGAGTCCTAGTCCGGAAACCATAGAAAAAGAGACCTTTACGGTCTCTTTTTTTATGGTTATCGGACAGCGGGCAAACTGCTTTGCCCGCGTTAGGACGAGAAAGCCGGAGCCTTATGCGAGTTTGAGCGTGCGCAAGCCGCGAAAGGCGAGCATGGCGAGGCGGGGCCGCGAGCGCCGCACGTCAGTAAGGCGACTTGTGGCCGAGCCCTAGTCCGGTTACAGTGGGCAAACTGCTTGGCCTTCGTCTAGGACTCGAAGCCCGGAGCGATGTTTTTGTTTGCGCCTGCAAGAGCGCAAGGCAAAAACCGCGAGGGCGGGTCCGGGCGAAATTTCCGTCAGGAAATTTACGCAGGGCGAGTCCAAAAGCAGAGTCCCCTGGCTAGAGCCAGGGTATATTTTTTGTGTCCCCGACAGCGGGCAAACTGCTTTGCCCGCGTTAGGACGAGAAAGCCGGAGCCTTATGCGAGTTTGAGCGTGCGCAAGCCGCGAAAGGCGGAGCGGTGGCCGGGCTTGGCGACGGAGATGACTGCGTCCAAACGGCAGACGGCAAAAAATCACCCACCGCACAATAAAAAAGAACTAATCCATAAAAACGGTTTGCGGCAAGCCGGTTTTATGGTATAAGAAACATATGAGTCAATTATTCCGCACGGGCACCCGTATCACCGTCCACGACAAAATGCAAACGGGATATCATTATACATTGGCTTGCAACCCCGGAGAGAATTTTTCGCCGGACTTTCACCCGGAATTGACACCCGCCCAAATGTTGGCGCGCGGTGTATTTGAAGGGCATTACTTAACCGATTGCACCCAGGAATTCCCGGCGGCGTGGTTCAAACACGCCAAATTATCCCCCGCCGGGCCGGATGTTTCGCTCAATCAATTTGGGATAAAATCGCGGCAAGGGCTGTCCGTATGGCGGGCGAACGGATGGATTATCGGGCCGGACGTGCGGGGGTGGTTCCAATGGTATTGCCGGTATTATTTAGGGCGAAGACTGCCGGAAATTGACGCCGCGCAAATTGCGCGATGGCGCAGTTTTTACCGTCATAAAGCGCAGATTTTGAAGAACTGCCCGCCCGGCCACAGCGAGTGTCACCCGCGCCAACGCCAAGCATTATTACAATGGGCATACAACCCGGATTTCTAAACAAAAAATCCCCGGAAGTAAAAAGTTCTAGGGATTTAATATGGGGTGGATGACGAGATTTGAACCCGCGACCTCCGGTTCCACAGACCGGCGCTCTAACCAGCTGAGCTACATCCACCATAAAATCTAGCACTATATTCTATCAAATTTCCGCCACGCGGGCAAATAATCTGCGGGAAAGCAGACTACTCATTCGTTTACATGAATCAATTTGCCAGTGATACAGGCGACAGTGTGAATGTGCACCATTGTATATCAAAACCGGGAGAAAAAATTTGTCAGGCGACAGGGGCTACTATCAACAATTACAACGCCGCCATTCACGTGCCTACTGGCGTATTTTCTCCGGTATATCAATACGTCTACCGTGGCGCGGAACGGTAATATTTTTCATAGGAACAAGACGCTCTCTCTTTTATATCCCGCATTACAACCTTGCGGGATGACGAAAAGAGAGAGCTTATGTGCAAAAAACAACCGCTTATTTCTTAGCTTTTTTCTCGGCGGTTTTTTCTTCGCCGGCGGGTTTACCGTCGTAATGGTGGCCGAGATATTTGACATACAACTTGTCTTCAATTTCAGCCGCCAACTCCGGGTTATCTTTTAAATATTGGCGTGCATTTTCAGCCCCTTGGCCGAGTTTTTCATCGCCATACAAAAACCAACTGCCGCTCTTTTCCAAGATACCGGCTTCCACGCCTTTATCCAAAATACACGCTTCGCGCGAAATACCCTGGCCTAAAATCATGGTAAATTCGGCTTGGCGGTAGGGCGGCGCTACTTTGTTTTTGGTAACTTTGGCGCGCACGCGCGTACCGATAACCTCGTCGCCTTTTTTCAAGTTCTCAATGCGACGCACATCAATACGTACAGAAGCGTAAAATTTAAGTGCCAACCCGCCGGGGGTCGTTTCCGGGTTGCCGAACATCACACCGATTTTTTGGCGCAACTGGTTGATGAAAATAATGCTCGTTTTGGTTTTGTTAAGCAAACTGGTCAGTTTGCGAAGTGCCTGGCTCATGAGTCGCGCTTGCAAACCCACGTGTGCGTCGCCCATTTCGCCTTCAATTTCCGCTTGCGGAACAAGCGCAGCCACGGAGTCCACCACGATTAAATCAATCGCACCCGAGCGCACCAATTTTTCCGCAATTTCCAACGCTTGTTCGCCGGAATCGGGCTGAGAAACAAGCAATTCGTCCACGTTCACACCCAAATTAGCGGCATACACCGGGTCCAAGGCGTGTTCGGCGTCAATAAAGGCCACCGTACCGCCGAGTTTTTGCGTTTGGGCGGCTACGTGCAGAGAAAGCGTCGTTTTACCGCCGGCTTCCGGCCCGTAAATTTCAATGACGCGCCCGCGGGGAAGTCCCCCCACGCCCAGGGCTAAATCCAGCGACAACGCCCCGGTGGGGATGGCTTCTACTTTTTGCACCGAGCCGCTACCTAATTTGCAAATGGCTTCTTTGCCGAAGGCCTTTTCAATTTGGCCCAAGGCGAGGTCTAATGCTTTTTGTTTGTTTGCGTCCATATTTTCCTCCAAAAATTATGCGTTGACGGGTTGTTTGCGTTTGGCTTTAGTTCCCGCTGCCGCAAAAGTGAGTTTGCGCGAATCTTTATCCCAGTTTACAATAATTTTAGTACCTGCGGGGTATTGGTTGACTAAGATATTCTCCGCCAGGGGGTCTTCCAGTTCGCGCTGTAAGGTGCGCAGCAACGGCCGCGCGCCGAATTTAACATCAAAGCCCTTGTCTACCAAGAAATCTTTGGCTTCTTGCGTCAGTTCCAACGTCAGGTTTTTGTCAGCCAGTTTGCGGCCGACTTCTTTTAACCCCAGGTCTAAAATCGCACCGATATTTTCTTTAGTAAGCGAGTGAAACACCACAATTTCGTCAATGCGGTTGATAAATTCCGGGTTGAACGTCTTTTTCACTTCGTCCATGACGTTTTGGCGCATATCCTGGTATTCATCTTCTTCGCTTTGTTTGGCGGCGAAACCAAGTTGGCTGCCTTTGTTGGTAATTTCGCGCGCGCCGACGTTAGACGTCATAATAATCACACAATTTTTGAAACTGACTTTGTGCCCCAAATTATCAGACAGCGCCCCTTCGTCCAACACTTGTAACAAAATGTTATAAATATCGGGATGTGCCTTTTCCAACTCGTCCAGCACCACTACGCTATACGGGCGGCGGCGGACGGCTTCGGTCAACTGGCCGCCTTCCTCATAGCCCACATAGCCGGGCGGCGCGCCGATTAAACGCGAGACCGCAAATTTTTCCATATATTCCGACATGTCTAAACGGATCATCGCGTCTTCATCGCCAAACAAGAACATGGCCAAACTCTTGGCCAGTTCGGTTTTCCCCACCCCGGTCGGTCCGAGGAATAGAAATCCGCCAATAGGACGATGGGGGTTGCCCAGCCCGGTGCGGTTGCGGCGAATGGCTTGCGATACCACTTTCACCGCGTCGTCTTGCCCGATGATACGTTCGTGCAAGAGTTCTTCCATGTGTAAAATTTTTTCCGTTTCGCTTTGCGTCATGCGGGTGACGGGAATGCCCGTCCATTTAGACGCCACCAGCGCAATATCTTCTTCCGTCACTTCCGGCACGCTGTCGGCATGTTCTTGGGCCCATTTTTCTTTTAGCGTGTCAATGTAACTTTTCAAGCGGTCTTCCGTATCTTTGGCGGCGGCGGCTTTTTCAAATTCTTTATTGGCCAAGGCCTCATCTTTTTCCAAAACGGCTTGGTTATACTCGGCTTGTTTTTGTTTAATTTCCGGTGGCAAGATAGAATTTTTCAGCCGCGCACGTGCCCCGGCTTCGTCAAAAAGGTCTAAGGCCTTGTCCGGCAAAGCCCTATCGGAAATATAGCGGTCGGAAATAGCGGCGGCGGCGTCAATTGCTCCGTCGGTATATTTGACTTTGTGGTGTTGTTCGTATTTGGAGCGCACCCCTTTTAAAATCGCAATCGTCTCATTTACATCCGGCGGCTCAATGACAACCGGTTGAAAACGGCGCTCTAGGGCCGTGTCGGTTTCCACGTATTTGCGGTATTCATCAAAGGTGGTCGCTCCGATACATTGTACTTCGCCGCGGGCCAAAGCGGGCTTTAACATATTGGACGCATCCATAGACCCTTCCGCCGCACCGGCCCCGATAATGGTGTGAAGTTCGTCAATAAAGATAATCGCGTCTTGCGCGGCGGCCATTTCGTCAATGATATTTTTTAAGCGTTGTTCAAATTCACCGCGGTATTTCGTGCCGGCAATCACAGACGCCATATCTAAGGCGAGCAGCCGCTTGCCGGACAATAAATCGGAAATTTCCCCGCGGGCAATTTTTTGCGCAAGCCCTTCTACAATAGCCGTCTTACCTACCCCCGGCTCCCCGATAAGCACCGGGTTGTTTTTGGTGCGGCGGGCCAAAATTTGCACCACGCGTTCAATTTCTTCTTCGCGCCCGATGACCGGGTCCAATTTATGTTGGGCGGCCAAGCGGGTCAAATCACGCGTATACTCATCCAGCGTCGGTGTTTTGGATTTTTTATTCGTTTTGGTAACCGGTTTTTCATCTTTGGCAAATGGAGACAAATTGATTTCTTGGGCGCCCTCACTGCCTTTTTCGGACAATTCATCGGCAGAAGCGTTGCCTAGGAAGGTAAGTACGGCCTCGCGAATGGCGGAAAGCGAGAGGCCTAAATTTTCCAAGATTTTCCCGGCCATGCCTTCTTCTTCATGCACGAGCCCGAGCAAAATGTGTTCCGTACCGATGTGTTCCGTACCGAGCACTTGCGACTGCTCCACCGAAAATTCCAACACCGCTTTGGCGCGCGGCGTGAACGGAATTTCACCCAGTAGCATAATGGTGTCTCCGATGCCCACCATTTTTTCAATCTCTTGGCGCACCTTGCGAAACGTCACGCCCAAGCCGGACAAAATTTTGTGCGACACCGTGCCGTCAATGGCACTTAGCCCCAGCAAAATATGCTCCGTGCCGACGTAATCGTGATTTAAGCGTTTGGCTTCTTCTTGTGCGATAAGAATAATTTTCTGTGCATTTTCCGTAAATCGTTTAGCCATAAATACCCCTTAAAAAGACAAGTACTTCTATTATATAAAAAAACACCGCGCGGCGTTTGCGCTTGTTTACGGAACTTTTTAAGCATTTAATTTCTATAACAATTTAGCCGAGCTAAAAAATTTTACTTGACAAATCAAAAAAAAAAACGATAATAGAGTGTTAGTTAAAAAAACAAGGAGCAAAAAATATGAAAAGCACTCAAGCATTCACGCTGATAGAATTATTAGTAGTAGTCCTCATTATCGGCATTTTAGCATCGGTGGCCCTGCCGCAATACCAAAAAGCGGTAGAAAAATCCCGTATGACAGAGGCTGTCATGCTCGTACGCGCCATTGCCAATGCTCAACAAATTTATTTCATGGCAAACAATGAATATGCTACCACATTGGACCAACTGGATATTGAAATCCCTGGGGCTATTAACAATGAAGTTACCCTAGGACGCATACAAACCAAAGACTTCGTTTATGTTCCCGGTTCAGCCGGCGTACCAGGCACTATTGCTATAGCCCAACGTATACCTCAAAATGGGGCCTATTTTCTGTCCGTTTACTCAAGTAACCCCGCCAGAATACACTGCGACCTCGGTACATCTCCAACATCGGTCCAACGGAAACTATGCTCACAATTTGAGGCCTCCGGCTCGTTGTAGCCTGTTTAGCCAAAAGCGAATTTTGCTATAATACCTTATATGCAAAACGCTTTGGAACGGGCTAAAAAAGTTAAAGCCATTTTAACCGATGTAGACGGCATTTTAACGGACGGGAAAATCAATTTTTTTATAAATTCTTCCGGTAAAACGGACGAATTTAAATCTTTTTACGTGCAAGACGGCATCGCCGCGCTCCTATGCCGCAAAAGCGGTATTATTTTGGGTATGATTACGGGCCGCCGCCACGAAATTACCGTCCGCCGCGCCGACACGCTCGGATTTACCTACATTTATCAAGGTTTTTTGTCTAAACTGGGACCCCTAAACGATATTTTAAAGCGCGAACATTTAACCGCTGACCAAATTGCTTATATCGGCGATGATATTACCGATTTACCTTTATTAAAAGCCGTCGGTTTTGCCGCCACCGTAGCCAACGCGGTACCGCAAGTCAAAGAGGCGGCGCACTATGTAACCACCCGCGTGGGCGGAGATGGGGCCTACCGCGAAATTATTGATTTTATTTTAAATGCCCAGGGCAAACTTACCCCGCTTATCCAAGAAGTACAAAACGGTTGGCAACTGCCCGCAAAACCCCAGTTGCAAATTATCACTTCCCAAGAAGGTCTTGCATGAAAAAAGGAAAATTTATCGTTTTGGAAGGGCCGGACCGTTGCGGCAAATCTACGCAGGCCAAACTGCTTGTCAATTACCTCATTGAACAGGGCAAAGATGTGCTTTTAACGCGCGAACCCGGCGGCACGGAAACCGCCGAGCGGATACGTCAAATTGTACTGGAGCCGGGGCTTAACATTACCCCCATGGCGGAACTGTTTTTATACGAGGCCTCCCGTGCCCAACACACCGAAGAACACATTTTACCCGCCCTAGAAGCCGGCAAAACCGTCATCTGCGAACGCTACACCATGTCCACGTGTGCCTATCAAGGATACGGCCGCGGGATTGATTTAAAAATCATTGATGCGCTAAATAAAACCGCTACGCTGGGGCTGGTGCCCGATTTGACCCTTGTGTTTTTGATGTCGGATAAATACTTCACCGAGCGCGGCGAGTATCTTTTCTCCGACAGACTGGAACAAGAGGACCTGGCCTTCCGCCAAAAAATGCGCAAGGGTTATTTAGATATGATTAAAAAAACCCCCAACGCTTATTTGGTAGATGCCGATAAACACATCAGCGATATCCAAGTGGAAGTGCGCCAGTTACTCAATAAACACCAAATTTAAGTATGCCGTTATCCGATATTTTAGGCCAAAACAAAGCCATCACCTATTTAAAAACACTCGCCCAGCAGGACCGCGTGCCGGGGGCCCTGTTGTTTTACGGCCCGGAAGGGGTGGGCAAGGCCAAAACCGCTTTGGAATTTGCCAAAGCACTCAACTGCTTAGACGCTACCGCACGCGCCCAAGGCGAAGCGTGCGGCGTATGCGCCCACTGTAAAGCCATTAACCAACATACATACCCGGATGTCGTGTTTGTGGATTTTTTATATCAGGCCCGGCGGGAAGTAAAAAAGGAGTTTGGGTCCAGTTCGTACGAGGAAGAACTGGAAAAAACACTGGGCAAACAACAACACATTAAAATTGACACCATCCGTGATGTCTCCGCCAAAGCCCAACAAAAAGCCGTAGGAAACGGTTATAAAGTATTCATTCTGGACAAAGCCCAAACCATGCTGGAAGAAGCCGCCAACGCGCTCCTAAAATTCATTGAAGAACCGCCGCAAAAAACCGTCTGGATTTTGATTACTTCCAAACGCACCGCCATGTTGCGCACCATTTTATCGCGTTGCCAACCGTTGGCCTTTGCGCCGCTTTCGCAAGAAAACGTGGAAAAAATTTTGCAAGATAATCAGTTGGAAACCGAAAATCCGTCTTTATGTGCCGCGTATAGCGCGGGTTCCGTAAGCGGTGCGTTAAAAGCCGACGGCGCGCTTTGCTTATTGCGCGAGGCGGGACTGGGAAGTAACGGATGCAGCCCGCAAGGTCCGGCCGCAGTAGCGGCGGAATTATCCCGCACGCTCGTGGTCGCGCGGCAAGAAGCCCACGCCGTGCTGGACGTTCTTCTGCAAGCCGTACACACCGCCTGGAACCATGCCCCAAGCGAAGAAACCCAACGCCGCTACGGCACTACCTTGCAACAACTGGAAAAATACAAACGCAGTTTAATGCGTAACGTTTCCCCCGCACTCGTGTTGGAAACGGCACTTTGCAGTTTGGACGGGCTCAATTTACCTTTATTTGAAACGGAGAACTAAATGACTAAAAAATTCTATATCACCACCCCGCTCTATTACGTCAATTCCGTGCCGCACATCGGTCACGCGTATACGACGATAGCGCAAGATATTCTGGCCCGCTACAAACGCCAACAAGGTTTTGACGTACACTTTTTAACGGGTACGGACGAACACGGCGCCAACATTGAAAAAACCGCCGCCGCCAATAACGTTTCCCCCAAACAGTGGGCCGACAGTGTGGCCGAAAAATATAAAGAAATGTGGAAAACCTTAAACATCTCTTACGACGATTTTATCCGCACCACCGACACGTATCACGAACACGTGGTGCAGGCCATTTTTGAAAAATTATTAAAAACGGGCGATATTTATTTAGGTTCCTACACGGGCAAATACTGCGTCTCGTGCGAACAATACTATAACGACAGCGAAATTTTGGAAGGCGGCCTGTGCCCCGTACACAAACGGCCTCTGACCGAAGTGCACGAAGAAACGTACTTCTTCAAACTCTCGCGCTACGAAAAACCTTTACTGAAATACTACGAGGAACACCCGGAATTTTTAAGCCCCAAGTACCGCGCCAACGAAATCATCAATTTCGTCAAGGGCGGACTTCAAGATTTATCCGTTACGCGCACAAAAGTAGCGTGGGGTATCCCGGTGCCGAGTAACCCCCAACACACGATTTACGTTTGGTTTGATGCGCTGATCAACTATATTTCCGGCGCGGGGTTCGGCACGCACATTTGCGACGATAAACAAGAGCACGAAGCGCAACTAAAAAAAATCGGCGTAGCAAAATTTGAAGATTTATGGCCCGCCGATTTACACATGGTGGGTAAAGAAATTTTCCGCTTTCACACAGTCATATGGCCCGCCGTTTTGATGGCTTTGAATGTACCGCTTCCCAAAAAAGTATTTGCGCACGGTTGGTGGACGGTGGAAGGAGAGAAAATGTCCAAGACGCTGGGCAACATTGTCAATCCCACCGAAGTAGCCGCCAAATACGGCACGGATCCGGTGCGCGCATTCTTGTTCCGCGAAGTGCCTTTTGGGCAAGACGGCGACTTTTCCATGGAGAGTTTCAAAAACCGCTACAATTCCGATTTGGCCAACAACATCGGCAATTTGTTATCGCGCACACTCAACATGGCGGCTAAAAACATCGGCGACTTGCCGGAGAAAATTGAAGGCGATTACAAACTGCTCGCTAAAGCCGGCGACGTGGAAAAAATGATTGACGCCGCGTATGATGACTTGGCCTTTGATAAAGTGTTAGAACAAATTTACGGCTTTGCGGGCGACTTAAACAAACTCGTAGACGAGAAAAAACCGTGGGAACTGGCCAAGACGGACCTCGCCGCCACCAAAGAAGTTTTGTTGGAACTCGTAGCGTGCTTGCGTTACATAGCCAAGTGGATTACGCCCTTTATGCCGACGATCGGGCCGGAAATGGCGCGCCGCTTGCAACCCGGCAAAATTGAAAAATACCCGCCGCTTTTCCCGCGGCTTGATAAATAAAAATCCGCTTACTATGTAAAACCGGGAGAATAATTTTCTCCCGGTTTTTTTGTATTCTTTTGCCGTTCTCCCGCCCGATAGCGAGCTGTTAAAAAGCGTTAAAACGAGTAAAAAATTTATATGTTTGAGCAAAGCGAGTTTATAAATTTTTCTTGTTTTAACTGCTTTTTAGTAGCGTGGGCGGCGGTCTTTTGCTAGCTTTTCTGCCGTCAGAAAAGCGAAAAAATCCTTGACAAACCAAAAAAAAAAACGATAATAGAGTGTCAGTAAAAAAACAACAAAGGAGCAAATAGCATGAAAAACACCCAAGCATTTACACTGATTGAACTTTTGGTAGTTGTCCTCATCATCGGTATTCTAGCCGCGGTGGCTTTACCGCAATATAAAATTACCGTAGCCAAGACGCGTGCGGCGGAATTAATGGCGGTAGCCAAAACAATTGCCCAAGCCCAAGAAGTATACTACATGGCAAATGGACAGTATGCCACCTCTATTGATGAACTAGATATAGATATGCCAAGCGGTGGAGAAAAAACCATTAACGCAAATAATCAAGAACAATTTACTTACCCCAATGGTAACTTATATCGGGTTTTGAATGATGATAGTGCGGTAGGCACCAACAAAACGTTCCTTTATAATAACATTGAAATTCCGCTTGCTCACGGAAATGTTTTTTCAAGTTTATCCCCGCGTTGTTATGCACACAAGGGGGGAACCTCCGAGGAATGGGGCAAAAAAATATGTAAAGCATTGGGAGGCACCCCGGATCCCGATTTCAACAATTTTTACATTTTGCCATATTAGCACTACGACAAATCAATCAGGTGCCAGTTTTCCCCCGCTCGTCATCCCGCAAGGTCGGTGTGCGGGATATAGCGGGGGAAAATTCTTTCCTTTTTATAATTCTCTTCTCTCGTTATACCCCGCACAGAAACACTGCGGGGTGACGAACGAGAGAAGAAGTCATCAACCGTTGTTTAACTCAAATCAATCAGGTGCCAGTTTTGTTGGTATAATTCTTGCAGTTTCCGACGGAAAAGCGCGTGCTCGGGCTTGACGAGGCCCGGGTCTGCGCTCAGTAATTCGTCGCGGTCCTCAATGGCCTGATACAAAATAGCGCGGTCCTTAAAAATATCCCCCGCCTTAAATTCCAACTCGCCCGATTGGCGCGTGCCTAAAATTTCGCCCGGCCCGCGCAGTTGCATATCGCGCTCGCCGATTTTAAATCCGTCGCGCGTAGCACAGATAATATCCACCCGCTCTTTGGCTACACTTCCCGCATGTTCGGGCACCAGCATACAATAACTTTGGTACTCGCCGCGGCCCACGCGCCCGCGCAGTTGGTGCAAACTGGCCAACCCAAAACGCTCGGCGTTTTCAATGACCATCACCGTCGCATTTTTGACGTCAATGCCTACTTCTATAACAGGTGTAGCCACTAAAATATCGGTTTTATGCGCGGCAAAATCAGCCATGATTCGTTCTTTCTCGCTTTGCGTCATTTGGCCGTGGAGCATAGAAAGACGAAACTGCGGAAACACTTTTTTTAACTTTTCAAATTCTTCCGTTACGGCCTTGGCGGAAATTTTTTCGCTTTCTTCAATCAACGGAAAAACGATATACGCCTGCCGCCCGTTTTGCACTTCTTCGCGCACGCGATCGTAAGCAAGTTTGGGTGTAACGGTTTCGGTAATGATGGCTTGGCGCCCCGGCGGCAGTTCGCTAATCGTGGATACTTCCAAATCCCCGTAAAAGGCAAGGGCTAAGGTGCGCGGGATAGGCGTGGCCGTCATGGTAAGCAAATCCAGTTTAGCGGTTTTCTCTTTGAGTTTACTTCGCTGTTTGACACCGAAGCGGTGCTGTTCGTCAATAACCGCCAAACGCAAATTATGGAATTTCACATCGTCTTGTATGACAGCATGCGTACCAATTAAAATATGCAAACTTCCGTCCGCCAGTTCCTTTAAAATTTTCTTACGCGCGGCGGCTTTAGTGCTGGACGTCAACACCGCCACATTTACGTCAAGCCCCGCCAAGAGTCGCTTAAACGTAAAATAATGTTGTTCGGCCAAAATTTCCGTCGGAGCCATCAGCGCGGCCTGATAACCGTTTTCCACCGCTAAAAGCATCGCACACAACGCCACCACGGTTTTACCGGACCCTACATCCCCCTGTAATAAACGGTTCATCGGGCGCGGCGAACATAGATCGTTAAAAATTTCGTTGATAACTTTTTTTTGGCTATTCGTAAATTCAAAACCCAAATTTTGGCGAAACGGTGTAAGCAGGGTTTTTTTAATCTCGTACGAATAATCTTTGGCTAAAATTTTCGTTTGCGTGCGTTTAATGCCCCACGCCGTAGCGAGGAGTAAAAATTCTTCATACGCCAGCCGCGCGCGCGCACTTTCCAACTCGGCCAGCGAGTTGGGAAAGTGAATCGCCTTCAATGCTTGCGGCGCACTTAATAATTTCCGTTTGGACAGTAGCGCGGGCGGCAAAATTTCCGGCTCGCTGGCCAGTGCGGACGTTTGCAACGCTTCGTGCACAAAGAGCCGGAATTGTTTATTGGTAAGCCCTTCCGTGAGCGCATACACCGGGGTTAAACGCCCGGCGTGCAGTTCGGTCAGTACGTCTGCGGCGGGGTATTGTTCTTCTACCGTAATTTTATTGCCAAAAAAATTATTCCTATTCTCGCGCCGCCCGATCACCCACACTTCGTTATTCATCCGGAAATCTTTTTTAAGCGTGCCGAACGGGTCAAAATTAAATCGCCCGTACATCCGTTTTTTAAACCAGGTGCACTCAATTTGATTGCCTTGTTCATCTTCTAAAAATGCTTTAAAAATAAGCACGCTGCGCGCGGGAACGGTTTGCGTGCGCAAAACGCGGCCTTTGAACACGACGAGCGAATCGGAATTATATTCATTGGGCGGCATACCCAAACGGCGGTCCTGGTACGTGCGCGGGTAATAGTGGAGTAAATCTTCCACCGTCGCAATTTCCAGTTTATCAAACAGTTTGGCTTTGGCCGGGCCGATGCCTTTTAAGTATTGGATTTGTGTAGGCGCGTTCATAGTTATTTTTATTTTACAAATAATCCGGCCTGCGATTTGCTACAATTTGAAAAAAGGAGGTTGTTATGGAAACATGGGAAATTATTTCGCAAAACGCAAGCACGCAACTGCTTGCGCTGGGTCAAAACAGTTTGAAAGTTTTGACGGCGCTGTTGGTGGCCTTGCTCATTATGATATTGGGGCTGTATATTTCGCGCTGGGCCAGTTCGTTTGTCAAAAAAATATTGGGCAAAATTTCGTTTGACGAAAAAACGTCCAAACTGGGCATTAACGAACTTTGTATGCGCTTCGGTCTGGGCAAATCGCCGACGTATATCATTGCGTTTGTGCTGGCGTGGGCCGTAATTTTTTACGCGGTTGTGTTGGCAGCCGAAGTACTGCACCTGGAAGTCATCCGCAACCTGTTCACGCAATTCTTGACGTTCATCCCCACCCTCTTTGTGTCCGTCATTATTCTGTTTGCGGGGTTACTGTTTGGCAAACTGATGGGTAACATCATTGAAAACTCGTCTAAAGCCAACAACTTGCAAGGCGGCGTGCTTATCGGTAAAGCATTCAATGCATTTATCGTATTTTTCGGCGCGCTCTTGGCAGTAGAAAACTTAGGGATTGCCACACAACTGGTTAACAACATTGTAGTCATTGTGCTAGCGTCACTCGGATTGGCGTTTGCCATTGGCGTAGGGCTTGGCTCCAAAACGATTGCCGAAGAATTCTTACGCAATTTGTTTACGAAAGAAAATAAATAAGTTTGCTGGCAAGATAAAAGCGTTCCTCAAAAAGAGGGACGCTTTTTTTATGTCAAAACAAACCCAGAGAACGAAGTCTCGCTGAATAAAAGAGCGCGCACACAATTAGAAACGGTTTAAGGTCTCTATTTCCGTCCGGCAAGAAACAAGGGGGTTGACAAACCAAAAAAAAAAACAATAATAGAGTGTCGGTTATTTTTTAGCAATCAGGAGATTTTATGAAAAACAAGCAAGCATTTACGCTTATTGAACTATTAGTAGTTGTGCTCATCATCGGTATTTTGGCAGCAGTAGCGTTGCCGCAATATAAAATTGCCGTTACCAAGGCACGCATCGCACGTTTGATGCCCATTTTACGCAACGTACGCGACGCTCAAAATGCTTACATTCTAGCCAATGGAACATGGGCTCTTACTTTCGACGAACTGGGAATAGGAGTTCCCACTCCACACTCAATCACGCCTCCCGGGGAAAGAAATCAAGGCGAACGAGCAAACTACGACGGCTTTTTTATTTCATTACAATCTTATGACAGCATTGTTTATGCTATAACAGACCATATTCAAATTGGCATGTATACTATTGCAACTGCGGGAAGAACCTGTGCCTCGGAAAGAATGGCTATAACTGATACAAATGATTCCCATGCTAATCAAATTGTGCGCACAATGGGAGGAGTGGAAACCTCTAGTAACTCCGCTAATATTTACTACTGTTTGCCGTAATTATTTATTAAACACGTCTTTATCTCTTAACTTGCGGTGATACGTAACGGCAAAACGGTGGACCTCATCGCGAATTTCCATTAAAAGATTTAATGCTGGGTCTCCGATGGGTAGTTTAATACTTTGGGCCGCGCCGGGCAAATAAATCCCCTCGTGCGTTTCGGCCAGCGCAATAAACGGGATATACGTATCCGCACGTTCAAACGCGTTTAACGCGGCCGTAATTTGGCTTTTGCCGCCGTCTAATAAAATTAAATCGGGCGCATGTGACGGGTCGCGCTTGATTTGCCGTAGCCGCCTGTAAACGCTTTCTTCCATCATCGTAAAATCACTTCCGCCGCGCGCGGGCAATTTGGAGCGGATTTTAAAACGGCGGTAATGTTCGTGGTTTTTCTCGCCGTTGATGTAACACACCATACAGCCCACCGCCTCGCGCCCGAACAGGTGCGAGTTATCAAACGCCTCAATGTGCACGGGCAATTTTTTTAGGCCAATCACTTCGGCAAGCCGTTTTAATTTATCGGTATTTTGCATAGCCGTGGTAATTTTTTCGTCCTTAAATTTCCCCACGATCACGCGCTCTTTCATGTGCGCGAGTGCCTGCAAAAAATTACGGAAAACAGCCGCTTTTTCGTACTCCATTTTTTGGGAATGTTCATGCATAAGCGCGGTCATTTTTTGGGTAATGTCGCCAAAGTTTCCGTCTAAAAATTCCGCCATACGCTTAGCGAGTGCACGGTAATCCTCATACGAAATTTTCCCCGCGCACGGCGCCGCACATTGGCCCGTATGAAAATAAATGCACGTGTTGATTTTGATAGGTGCAAGCGGTTTTTCGCGCGAGAAACTCCACTTGCACGGGCGCAAGGGGGCGTATTTGCTTTTCCACAAAAACCGCATTAAACTTTTAACGATAGACGATTTGGGATACGGCCCGAAATATAAGTCTCTGCCTTTAATCACGCGGCGCGTCAGCACCAAACGCGGGAAATCTTCGCTCATCGTAATTTTTAGATACGGGTAACTTTTGCCGTCTTTACCCATGGAGTTAAAAAAGGGCTGATATTCTTTGATGAGTTTTTCTTCCAACACAAGGGCGTCGCGTTCGCTGTCGCACGCGATGTAATCAATTTTGGCAATCAAAGGAAGCAGCGCGGGCAACTTCCACCCGCGCGAATAAAGGTTAGATTCTTGGAAATACTGCTTGACCCTATCGGACAAGTTTTTGGCTTTGCCGATATAAATAATCGTGCCCGATTTATCGCGCATGATATACACGCCGGGGCTTTTGGGTAAAATGTCAATCCGCGGATCCATAGGTATAGTATAACATTTACCGCCGGGCTAAATTCGGCTCGTTAAATTACCTTATATGTATGATGGGCTGAAAAATTTACTTGACAAACCAAAAAAAAAAACAATAATATGGTGTTAGTAAAAAATACAAAGGAGCAACCAATATGAAAAGCACTCAAGCATTTACACTGATAGAATTACTAGTAGTAGTCCTTATTATCGGTATTTTAGCGGCAGTAGCATTGCCACAATATCAAAAAGCCGTAGAAAAATCGCGCGCCGCCGAGGCCATTTCTTTGGTTAAGTCTGTTCATCAAGCCATACAAGCATACTATTTGGCAAACGGCACCATGCCCACCGATTTTGATGAATTAAGTATAGAAATTCCATGGCCGGTACGTTCGGGCACCAGTAACAAAGGACGTGCAAATAAAGATTGGTTCATTCAGTTATATGAAAGCGATACTGTAGGCGTAGAAATCACGCGCCGAAGCGGGAAATATAAAGGAATCGGTTTTGCCATGTTTGTTACCGAAAAAAACCAACGGAAGGCCCATCAACTTTACTGCAGTGAACGGGTTATCTCCAACCTCGCAAATGAGCAACTTGTATTTGACGGACAAGCAGGTGATTATTGCAAAAAAATTTGGAAATCTCCTTCTTGCTTCAATGATAGTGGGCGGCTATGGTTGTGCCCTATGCCATAAGTGTTGACCTTACCCCCGCCAATTAACTATAATATATGTACCGATTTTTGTATAGAGGAATTATTACAAATGGCAAAATTAAAAACTGGAAGACACACTAGCGCCATCAAAGCGCAACGCCAAGCCGTCAAAAGAACTTCCGCCAATAAAGGGCTAACCAAAAAAGTTCGCTTGGCCACTAAAACCGTTAAAGCGTCCGCGGCTAAAAAATCCGCCACGCTCAAAGACGATTTGAAAAAGGCAAATTCTTGCATTGACAAGGCCGCCAAAAAGAAAGTAATTCATTGGAAAACGGCCGCCCGCAAGAAATCGCGCTTGGCCAAAGCCGCCAACAAAGCCAACTAATACGGTTTTGCGAAAGAAAAACACCCCGCGTAAGCGGGGTGTTTTTTGTGCCAATTTATAAGAAAGTGAAAAAATCACCCGCCCCGTTATATTCCGCACAGAAACTTTGCGGAATGACGAACGGGGCGGGAAAGGGCCGTCTGATATTACCAATTTTTGTGGCGCCAATACATCATGACGAGCCACACCAAAATCAGACACACACCCATCAGCATCCAAAAAGCGTCCGGGTGGCCGGCTAAGGGTAGGGCCACGTTCATGCCGTACGCACTTACCACAAGCGTGGGCACCATCATCCAAATCGTAATGACGTTTAACTTTTTAATTAGCAAGTTCAAATTGTTACTTACAATAGATGCACGCGCGCCGAGCAGTTGGGCTAAAATGTTGGAGTGGATATCGGCTTGCGTCTTGCACTGCATATTTTCCACAATCATATCGTCCAGCATTTCTTCGTCGCGCTCCTCAAAACCGATACGTGCCGACAAGTTGCGCATTTTCTCAAACACAAATCCGTTGGAAGTAATGGCCTCGGCGTAGTACACCAGACTTTTTTCCAAACTAAACAAGTTAAACAGATATGTGTTATCCATAGATTCCGTCATTTTATCTTCAATTTCTTCGGAAATCATGTGAATAATACGCAAGTGTTCCACGTAGTGCGAAATCGCGTTGTACACCAGTTTCAAAAAAATCTCTTTAATCGTACTTACCGCCAAAAAGCGTTTGCCCACAAACAGCGGGATATCGTCGGCCAATACAATAATCAGTTTATCCTCAAACAGAAACATCCCCACAGAAGCCACTTTAAATTCCAACTGGTCCTTGCCGGAATAATTTTTGGGCCGCTTGTAAATCATGACGATGTGTTCGGGCTCAAACTCCAAGCGCGGCAGTTCGTCGGGGTCCAACGCGGAAGAAAGCGTATGCTCGTCAATTTGGTATGTATCCACCAAAAAGCGTTGCTCGTCCGCCGTCGGGTTGGTGTACACATACACTTGTGCTTGTTCGGCGTCCGTTTCTTGCAATTTTTTATTTACGATACTGTATTTTTTAAGCATTTGTTCCGCTCCCATATTGCGGCTTAATAATGTGTTTGCTCCATATCTTCGTTTAACGGTTCAATGGCGGCTAAACGGCTCCAAAATTCGTCAATGGATTGGATGCGCACTTTCGGGTCTTCTTTCAGGGCGTCCTCTAACAGTTGGTCCACCGCTTTGGGGATATGCGGGGCCAAGGTAGAAGGCGGCACAATTTTTTTGTTGGCGATATCAAACCCTTTGACCGTCCACGGCACTTGCCCCACCAGGGCCTCATACACACACAGCGCCAACGAATAAACATCCGATTGCTTGCGCATAAATCCTTTCTGCTGTTCCGGGGCCATATACGCCGGCGTGCCGGCCACCGTGCGCGCGCCGGTATCCTGGTCCACGATGCGTTTAGCCACCCCGAAATCCATAACCTTGGCTTTGTCATCGCCGTAAATCATAATGTTGCCGGGTTTTAAATCACAATGGATAATATCTTGCGAGTGCGCATACTGCAAGCCGCGGCAGACATATTCAAAAATCTGTTTGACTTTGGAGAACGGCAACCGGCCGTCAATATCCAACCGCGTTTCCAAGGTTTGTCCGTCTACATATTCAAATACGAGATAGAGGGAATTTTCCGACTCAATCACCGTATAAATTTCCACGATACACGGATGACGCAACAGCGCCACCATGCGGGCCTCTGCCAAAAATTGCTCACGCACATACGTACTGCGCACCAATTCCGGGCGCACGCGTTTAATGGCTACTTTGCGTTTGAGGACTTTGTCATACGCCTCATACACTTTCCCCATGCCGCCCTCGCCGATTTGGCGGATAAAATCGTACTGTTCTTTTACCTCCACTTCCCGGCGGGAATAGGTGTTTTTGGAACGGCGGAACACGTCTTCATACCGCCAATACACGTACAGCAAAATCGCTATCACAACCGCCGCAAAATACAAAATAACCCACCGGCTTGATTGTTGCGGGGCGCGCTCGGGGTTATCTTCGGTTTTTGGTTTAGCCGTGGAAAGTTTGGCATTTACCTGCTCTTGTAAACGTTGCGCCAATTTGGAAGAAGGATTCAATTTTAAGGCCGTTTCTACGTCTAACCGGCAACGCTCGTATTGTTCTTGTTGGCAATACGCCCCCGCCCGCAACACATAGCCACGCGCGTCTTGCGGCGCCACGGCAATGGCTTGCGAAGCGGAATAAATAACATCGTCGTATTTATTAAGCCCGTCGTACGCGATGGCTAAAATAAGATGAAAGCGGTTATCCAAAAAATTTTGCGCAGTCAGTTCGTTTACGCGCTTGATAACCGGTACAAATTCTTTGTTCTTGAGTTGTTGGTTCAAGGAAGCGATTTCGGCATCACGCGCGGTCTGGTCAAACGCCGGCGTCGGATCTACCGCCGCCTTGGACGAAAAACTCCCTCCCACGATCAGCGGGGTCTGTTCCTGAACGGGCGACAGCGACGCAGCAGGCGTTTGTGCCGCCGCCGGTCCCATCGTTACGCTCAACGCGCACACCAGTAAAAAGCGTTTGAGTAACATATAAATATTCTAGCACAAAAGAACGCGCGAACGGGAGCGGTTTTTTTATCTGACGCATAAAATTTCAATAATTCATATAATATAAGTATGAAGAAACAAGCCATCGGTGTATTTGATTCCGGGCTGGGCGGACTGACGATTTTAAACGCCTTGCGTCGCGCACTCCCCCACGAAGATTTAATTTACTTTGGCGATACCGCCAACGTGCCTTACGGTTCCAAATCCAAGCAAACCGTTACCCGCTTTTCGTTAGATATTGCGCGCTTTTTAGAAAGCCAGGGCGTCAAAATGATTGTGGTAGCGTGCAACACCGCCTCGGCCCTGGCACTTACCGAACTACGCAACCACTGCCGCGTACCGGTACTGGGCGTCATTGAACCGGGCGCCGCCAAAGCCGCTCAAACAACCCGCAACGGGCGGGTCGCAGTACTCGGTACGGAAGGAACCGTCAAAAGCAAGGCCTATCCAAAAGCCATTTTGAAAAAGCGCCCGCACACCTATATTATCCAACAGGCCTGTCCGCTTTTTGTGCCGTTGGTGGAAGAAAACTGGACTAAAAAACCGGCTACCCGCCTCATTGCACGAACGTATTTGGCCCCCATACAAAAAAGTAAAGCCGATACGGTGATTTTAGGTTGTACCCACTATCCCGTTTTGAAAAAAATAATTGCCAACATCCTGGGCAAACAAGTCAAATTGGTAGACTCGGCCGAAACCTTAGCCGCTGCCGCGACCGCGTTTTTAAAACAACACCACCAAAACGAAACAACCGGACGCGGGAAACTTACCGTGTACGCCAGTGATGACCCGGCCCGTTTTAAACGCCTGGCCGCGTGCCTATTGGCGGGAAAAATCGGCACCGTTCGCTTGAAGAAACTAAACGCATGACCACGTATACCGATAACCGTTTGCTCGCTGCCGGCCTTGTGGGAGGCACGCTCTCGCGTCACCACGGCAATATGCGGGATATTGCTACCCAAAATGCCGTATATACGCAATTAGATATCCCCCCGCAAAAAATTTTACACTTTCACCAAACCCACAGCGATACTATTGTCCGCATTTTGTCTGACAACGACGCCGCGCACACCGCCTCCGCGCCGGAGCAGGACGCCGATGCCTGGCTCTTTACCACTTCCGGGTGGGGCGCGGCCGTGCAAACGGCCGACTGTGTACCGCTGTTTCTATTTGACGAACACGGCCGCGCATTTGCACTGGCCCATTGCGGTTGGCGCGGCGTCGTCAAGCGCTTGCCGTTTAAAACAGCCGCGGCGTTAAAAGAAACGGGCCTGTGCGGAAAAATTTTCGGCTGGCTCGGGCCGCATATCCAGGTGTGCTGTTTTGAAGTACAAGAAGATGTAGCCGCACAATTTTCCCCGTCCAGTTTACACCGCAAAAACGGAAAAATTTTTGTGAATTTAAATCTGGAAATTATCAGCCAACTCAAAGAAGCGGGCCTAAACCCGCTGGACATCAAAACGCCGTACTATTGCACGTATGGGGATGAAAAAAATTTCTTCTCGTGGCGGCGCGATCACGTGCGGCAAAATTTACTTTCATTTATTTATAAACCATAAAATGTTACAATAAATACCTATGGAACCAAGTGCCAAAATTTTACTGGCGGACGATTCACACGCCATTCGCTTTTTAGTATCCGAGATTTTAACCAATGCCGGCTTTACCGTCATTGAAGCCGCCGACGGCCAAGAAGCCATTGAAAAAACATATAAAGAAAATCCGGATTTACTCATATTAGACTACGAAATGCCCAAAAAGAACGGGTTTGAAGTCGTGCGCGAAGTCCGCAGCCGCACGGGTTATTTGCACACGCCGATTGTTATTTTTACCGGAAATACGGAAAAAGACACCAAACTAGAAGGGCTCGGCATGGACATTGATGATTACCTCACCAAACCTGCCGATGAAGACGAAATTGTAGCCCGTGTGAAATTACTTTTAAAGCGCAATAAACAAAAAATGGATTGCAACCCACTTACCCGCTTACCGGGCAACCCGTCTATTCAAGCGCGCGTGGAAGCGGAAATAGCGAGCAACCACCCGTTTGCGGTGTTGTATTGCGACTTAAACAATTTTAAATCGTTTAACGATAAATACGGCTTTGAAGCGGGCGACCGCGTCCTGAAACAAACGGCCGACATTCTCGTCCACGCCGCCCAACAAGACCCCAACGCTTTTGTGGGACACATCGGCGGGGATGATTTTATCATCGTCTGTGCGTTTGACAAAGCGGAAGATATCGCTAAAGAAATTACGACCCGCATTGATGCAGTCGCCCCGTCGTTTTACAACGATCAGGACCGCGCACAAGGTTTCATGCAGGCCCACAACCGCAAAGGCGAGTTGGAAAAATTTAATTTTCTGGCGATGGGTATCGGCATTGTACACAACACCAAACGCGCGCTGGACTCCTTTGCCATGGTTAGCCACATCGGCGCAGAACTTAAGTGCTTGGCCAAACAACACCCCCAAGGCAGTTACTACGTCATGGACCGACGGGGATAAACTAGTTTAAAAAATATAAATATTCCGCTCCATTAGACACCGTTTTATCCGGGGTTGTTTTCCCGGATAAACTTTTGCATAAGGACACGGCTCGCGTCTGATCCACCTGCGCATAACAAGAGATTTTCCCGGCAAATTCGTCTGTACGATATCTGGAAAATAAATAAATGGTAAGACCTGATATTTTCCAATCCATAGCATAAACGCCTTTATATTGTGGCGCTAAATAAATCCCCGCACCATTGATGCTAATGGACTTTTTGTCTGTTGCCATAGTACCCGGCAAGGAGATATCCAACTCATCCAAAAAATCCGGGAAAGTTCCGTTTGCCAAATAATAAGAATCCTCGGCTTTCAAGATACCATCCAACGCGGGCAATATCCGCATAAACCGTGCTTTATCTACTGCCTTTTGGTATTGTGGCAAGGCCACCGCCGCCAAAATGCCAATAATAAGAACGACCACCAGAAGTTCAATAAGTGTGAAACCAAGTTGTTTGGCTTCCCCCCTGGCGGGGGAAGTGGTTTGACGGACGAAGTCCGGACAAACCGATGAGGGGGTATTAGTAAAGTTATTTCTTTTTTTATACTCCTCACCCGGCCTCCGGCCACCCTCTCCCACAAGGGACGAGGGGATAAAAGGAAATCCCTTTTTTACATCAGGCATAGCCTGACCTACAACCACAACGGCGTTTAAATCACTTTTGTTTTTCATACACATCCCTCCACAGGAATTTAATATACGTCTATTAAAGCAAAAAAAAAAACAAAATCAAGCCCTTTTTTAGTTGAACAATAAAAAAATACAAAAAATAAATTTGCTACAATACTACTATGCAAGTAAAAATAAATATAGACGGCGGTTCGCGCGGCAATCCCGGGCCGGGAGCGTCGGCGTATGTGATTTGCGATATGCAAGGTAAAATTCTGGCGCAAGAGGGCCACTTTATGTCCCATTGCACCAACAACCAGGCCGAGTATACCGCTTTAAAACTGGCACTTATCAAATCTAAAGAACTGGGCGCAACGGAACTGTTTATTGAGTCGGATTCGCTACTGCTTGTCAAACAATTTTTAGGCGAATATAAGATTAAAAACCCGGACTTAGCCGCCCGCATGCAAGTTATCCGCCGCCTGAGTAAACCGTTTACCATTCATATCAAACACGTCTTGCGCGAGTTCAACAAAGCGCCCGATGCGCTGGCCAACAAAGCCATGGACGCCCAAGAGTCTTTGGGATTTAACCCCATTAAAAACTGGCCGGAAGACGACGAAATCCTAGCCGCGCCGCAAACAGATAGCACCGTCAACGGGGTGGAAGTAAAACCCGTCGTGCGCCAAGAAAAAAAAGCCAAAAAGCCGCAACCCAATCAGCCGGATTTATTCGGCAATTTCTAATTTGATACAATATAAAAGGACGGCCAGATAACCGCTCCCGTTTCAACGCACGGGGGAGGAACTTCCGGACTTCACAGGGCAATGCGCCGCTTGAAAGGGCGGGCTGATGGGGCCAAAATCCCGTCGGACGGAAAGTGCCGCAGAAAACAAACCGCCGCAAGGTAAGGGTGAAAAGGTGCGGTAAGAGCGCACCGCGCGTTTGGTAACAAACGCGGCCAGGCAAACCCCGCACGAAGCAAGGCCAAGCCGGTTCACACGCTGCCCGCGTTCGCAACCAAGTAGGCCGCTTAGAGTAATGGTTATCCGACCCGTAAGGGTTGACAGAATCTGGGGTATCGGCCGTCTATAAATGAAACTCCCGCCAGTTCCGCACAGGCAAAAGCGGGAGTTTCTTAATATCAACTAAGACTATAAAGTATAAATCGTACACGCACCGATAGCACAATTTGGTGCATTATACGGCGACAAGCCCCCCAAACTCTTGCATACTTGATTAGCTAGCGTATCATTTTGTTTAGCATAACAAAAACGTTTTCCTCTGCCGGAATCACTGGTATATTCGTGGAAAAACAACAATGTATTAGTTTTTGTTTTGTTTGTAGCATGTACGTAATTGACCGCATTAATATATATCTTCCACCCGCTTGATAAATTTATATTATCATCTGCATGGACCGTACCGGGGATATCAATGTCCAACTCTTCAAATTTAGCTGTATAACTTCCATTAGCCAGATAATAGCGTTCTTCGGCCTCTTTTATACTTTTTAATATCGTAATCGCTTCGGTGGCGCGCGCTTTTTCTACCGCCACCTTATATTGCGGCAACGCCACCGCGGCAAGTATGCCGATAATAAGTACAACCACTAATAATTCAATTAACGTGAACCCTTTTACGCCCAAACTCCCTTTACAACTACTTTTATTTTGCATGCGTACCCCTCCTTGTACATTGGGTATACGCAAAGTTTAGCAAAAAAAAAACGATGTCAAGCCCTTTTTTGATTGCCGCGCTATATCCCGGACTACAAATCTCCGGGATGACGAGCGCGGCGCGATGCAAGCCTTTTTTGTGTCTTTTTAAAAAACAATGCAAAAGTGCAACAAAATCCCATAGACACCCCCCTAAAATGGTATAATGATAAGGAATAACTAAAACTACTATACAAAGAGGAAAATTATGGAAAAGAACTTATCTTCGGGGGCACTCGTAAGAAACATTCAAAAAGACATCCACGCGGAGGCAGACATCCCCGCGGGATACGGCAAAACGGAAAGTTTTCTGTTGCCTAAAGACCCGGCTTGGCTGTTTTTATTTTGGGAAATCACACCCGGCACTTTTGATTTTATTAAAAGCCAATACGGCGAAGAAACGCTTAAAAACGCCCGCACCGTCATTCGCTTGCACGACGTTACGGACGTAGCGGTATTTGACGGAAACAACTCCGTTTGTTACTACGATATGCCGGTCATTTTTGAAGCGCGCAGTTGGTATATCAACGCGCCGCAGTCCGGCCGCAGTTACGTAGCGGATTTGGGGTATATTACCGCGGACGGACGTTTCATCCTCGTATCGCGCAGTAACGCCACCGCCTTGCCGCCCGGCAAAGTGTCTGACATTATTGACGATAAATGGATGATTGTGGAAGGCGACTTCCAAAAACTGTTGAAACTTTCCGGAGCCGATTATATCGGTATGGGCGCCAGCGAACGCATGCAAATCGTCGGCCAACGCTGGAAACTGACTGAACTTACCCCCTCCGGCGCGCCGAGTTCCTGGTCGTCTTTTGCGTTGCACTTGGATAAAGTACAAGAGGACGAAGATATTTGGCTCAAAGCCGATTGCGAAATTATCATTTACGGCTCCGCCTCCAAAAATGCCATTGTCAGCATTAACGGCAAAGACATTGAACTCAAAGAAGGCAAATTCTCTATCCGCCAACATTTACCGGCGGGCAGTGTAGTGGATTTGCCCATTCACGCGCGTAACGCCAAAGGCGATAAAACGCGCCATATCCAAATCAAAGCACTGCGCGAACAAGGAAAATAACCATGGGACAAGAAAAGGGCTATTTAGCACTCGTACTACACGCACACTTACCGTTTATTAAACACCCGGAATATCCGGACTTCTTGGAAGAAGACTGGTTTTACGAAGCCATGGTGGAAACGTACATCCCGCTACTTAACGTCTTTGAAAATTTGACCGAAGAAGGCACCGATTTCCGCCTAACCATGACGCTTACCCCGCCGCTTTGCAACATGATGGAAGACCCGCTTTTAATTGACCGCTTCCGCCATTATTTAAATCAACGGGTGGAGTTATCCCAAAAAGAACTCAACCGCACGCAAGGCACGGAATTTGAGGGTGTGGCGCGGATGTATTTTAACAAGTTCCGCCGCTACCAGGATTTATTTGAAAACCGCTATCACGGCCACGTCTTGCAGGGATTTAAAAAATTTCAAGACATGGGCAAGTTGGAAATTATCACCTGTTGCGCCACACACGGCTATTTGCCGCTGATGGTGCATAAGGAAAGTGTCAACGCCCAAATCAAAATCGCCGCTAACGATTACCGCAGCCGCTTTGGTAAAAACCCGCGCGGGATTTGGTTGGCCGAATGTGCCTACAACCCCGGCGACGATAAATTTTTACGCGATGAAGGCATCCGTTTCTTCTTCACCGAGGCGCACGGTATTTTACACGGTACCCCGCGGCCCAAATACGGTATTTATGCGCCTGTGTATTGCCCACATACCGGCGTGGCCGCGTTCGCCCGCGATATGGAATCGGCCCAACAAGTATGGAGCGCCGAATCCGGTTACCCCGGCGACCCGCGCTACCGCGAATTTTACCGCGATTTAGGATACGATTTGGATTATGATTATATCAAACCGTACCTCCATTCCGACGGCGTCCGCCGCAATATCGGCATGAAATACCATAAAATTACCGGGCGGGTGGCACTTAACCAAAAACAAGCGTACGACCCGTACGCCGCACGCGAAGTAGCCGCCCAGCACGCCGGCAACTTTATGTTCAACCGCCAAAAACAGATTGAATATTTAAGCACCATTATTGACCGCAAACCGCTTGTAGTGTCTATGTATGATGCGGAACTCTACGGACACTGGTGGTATGAAGGGATTGATTTCTTGGAATTTTTATTCAAGAAAATCTACTACGACCAAAACGAAATTAAACTCATTACTCCCAGCGAATACCTGGAAATGTACCCGCAAAACCAAGTGGTGCAACCTTCTATGTCATCGTGGGGAGATAAGGGTTACCACGATGTGTGGCTCAACAGCGGCAACGATTGGATTTACCGCCATTTGATTAAGGCCTCTGAGCGTATGATGGAACTGGCTAATAAATTCCCCAACGCCCAAGGGCTATTGCGCCGGGCATTAAACCAACTAGCACGCGAGTTGGTGCTGATGCAATCGTCCGACTGGGCGTTCTTAATGACCACCGGTACCGCCAAAGAATATTCCACCAAACGCACCAAAGACCACGTCAAACGGTTTAACGAACTGTACGAACAAGTACAAGGCAACCGCATTGACGAAGGATATTTGCACGATTTGGAACAAAAGGATTCTATCTTCCAACAAATAGACTATAACGTCTATTCCTCCGCTGCCAAAGAAGCGGTGCTGGGCAAATACTAATCCTTCGGAAATATACCCCGCCTGCCCGGCAGGCGGGGATTTTTTTACGTAGGTCTAAAGGCCCACTCCCTTTTGGGCCTTTTTTCCCTTGTAAAAGTTGGTTAAAAAGCGTATGCTATAGGTAACCGAACAGGTTTATGCAAAGTGTTTTGGAGGTAATGTATTTATGAAACGAAAAATAACCACTCTTTTGATTTTACTGTTTACTGTTATTGTTTCCGCCCAAGCACAAAAATTTGGCGAAGTACACCTGATGGGTGACAGGGGTTTCCTCCCCCCCCCCCCGCGCGCGATCACTTCCAAGCCGTCGGCCCAACTTTATAAATGGCCCAAAGCGGTTAAGCAACAGGTGGTACATAGCATTCAACAAGGTACGTTCGGTCATACCCCCGCGGAAAAATTCAATGCACAGCAATTGGACCACCTAATCCGTTTTAACAATTCCCCGGAAATCTTATACATCCGGACAACCTCAACCGAAAATCGGTTTTACCAACCCGAAATCAATACCGGGCGCGCCCTGTTGGAAAACGTCCGTACCCTCAACCCTTCCGCTGCCGAACGGGCGGCCCTGCAAACACAAATCCACACGTTAAACAGCAACTCGTTGCAAGAAATTTTACTGACTGATTTGCAAAACTCGGATTTGGCTCTTATGCAACAAGATTTGTCCGACTATTACGCCTTGGAAGGCGACGGCGCCCTGGCCGCTTACAATTATTTACTGCGCCACCCGCATAAACCCACCTTGTATTTGCGCCGGCTGTTGCGTAACCCGCTTGTGGATGAGTCCCTCAAAGAAATAGTCAAACAATTTTTGACCCTGTCGGAAATTGCCGAGCAAGACAAACCCCTTTTGCGTAATGTATTAAATCAAATGCAGGACCAATATAACCGACGCACCTCCCAAGCAGTTCACTGCGACGAAGTCCAAAACCGTTTATCTTTTTATAAGGAAACTACACAAGAGTTGCAAGCGTGGATTGACCAACACGGCCACCGTCCTATTTGGAACACGCTGGATGCGGCAGAAAAACTGTTACTATCTAAAGTAGAATGGGCCCGAACTCACACAGACCAAGCCGACCCGACCCCCGAAACTTTACAGGCATATTTGACCTTGGAAGAATTGTGGGATGCTAATCCGCCGCCAACCTGGACGTATGAAGAATTCTTAGCCCGCTACGAGGACTACGGCCGCCGGACCGGCAATTGGTCCCCCACACCGCTTGTCCAAAAACCCGATGCAAGTGTGGAAGAAACGGAAATGTATAACAATATGCTCTATCACATGCAAGCACGGCCCGAAACACAAAGCGCCCTGCGCGGCATACGCAAAAAATATAATGTCAAATAACCAAAAAAGGGAACGGTTTTATCCGTTCCCTTTTTTTTCGTCTTTTACAAAACTATTTATATTCCAACTTTACTAGTTTGTATTTCTTCGGTCCGCGCGGCAGTTGGGCTTCAAACTCGTCGCCTTGCGCGTGGCCGAGCACCCCGTTGGCTAGCGGCGATTTGACCGATAATAACCCTTTGTCCGGGTTGGATTCCATAGAACCCACCAACGTATAGGTAAATTCAATATCCGCCTCTACGTCTTTAATCGTTACCGTAGCCCCGATGCGGGCTTTGGTCCGGTCCACTTCCAAATCGTCGGTAATTTGGGCGTTGCGCAACCGGGTTTCCAATTCTTGAATGCGGATCAGCGTTTCGGCTTGTTTTTCTTTGGCGGCGTGATATTCGGCATTTTCCTTTAAATCGCCTTGTGCGGCCGCTTCGCCGATTTCGTTAGATAACTGCGCTTTTAATTCTTTCAAACCGTTTAACTCGTTTACGAGCGCTTCGTATTTTTTACGGCTTACATAAAATTGTTCCATACAGTTTACTCCTTGTCTTTTTAGTTTACAATTTATCCGCATTTATTTCAATTGGCTTTTCATTATTATATAATCAATTTATGCGTAAATACCGTTGGGCCCTCTTGGGGATTCTTTTTTTAACTGCGTGTGCCGACTCGCCCGAATCACGCCGGGTACAACTGGTGCAGGAAAACACCCCTGCCGTCGTGGCCGTCAACGTACTTAAGAAAGACGGCTCCGTATTTACGGGAACGGGCTTTGTGGTAACACCCGACGGTCTGATTGCCACCAACCGCCACGTCATTGACCAAGCCGTCTATATCAACACTACCTTTAGCGACGGGACCGTCTCCGGCGAAGCCAAACCCGTTGCCAGTGCCACGCATACGGACTTGGCCCTTATCAAAATCAACGCCCGCCACTTGCCTACCGTGCGTTTGGCATCTTCGGCGCGCGTTCTGCCCGGACAAAGTATCACGGTCATCGGCAATCCGCGCCGGTTGCAAAACACTGTTTCCACCGGTATTATCAGTCAAGTACGCCAAAAAGCCGACGGCGGCATGTGGCACCAAATCAGCGCGCCGATTTCTCCCAGTTCCAGCGGCAGCCCCGTATTTAACGAACAGGGGGAAGTGATTTCCGTTTCGTTTGCCAGTTACAAAGGGGAAGACAACCAAAATTTAAATTTCGCCATCCCTTCCGGCGAGTTAATCCGCTTTGTCCGTGCCGCCGGATACACCTTGCCCGCACCGGTTAAAAAGACCCGTTTTTCTTCCAATCCGCTCGTGCGTCACGTGCAAAAATCCTGGGCTATAGTAAAATCTTTCTTTACTGCGCACTAGGTCTTTTGACCTATTTGGGTACTGGGTCTTATTTTTGCTTGAAAATTCCCCTTCAAACAACTAGACTATATAATAAGTACTTTATAGGAAATAATATGAAAAAAATTGCCAGATACCTACTCATTACCGGATGTATTGTGTTGTTTATTTTTCTGCTGTTGCCTTTTTTAGGGTTACCCACTATATCGGACACCCCCCAACAAGCGGCCTTGGCTCCTCAAATTTTTACATCTAATCCCCTGTCGGAAATTGCCCGCCGTATTGCCAGTGCCTTTGATAAACAATCTACCCCGGCCAGCCGGCCCTCCGCCGCGCCGGCCTTGCAACCGGACGGAGAAACCGCCTTGGCCGCTGCCCAAACCGACGAAACCCAAACCCCTGACCCGGACGAAGAAAATGCCCGTTTTTTCTTCCCCAACCAAGAAGATGACTGGGTGCTCGTGCGCCAACGCGTCCCGGAAGCCGCCCAATCGGGTATGCACGAAATCTCCGCCAAAGATACGGCGTATGAACGCTACATAAAACAAGAACGTATCGCCCGTTTTACTCCGGCGGCCCATTCGGCCCAAACGCAAAGTGTACCCGACTCCAAATTGGCCCGGTTGTTTGCGCCCGTAAAACGGTTCTTCGGATTTACAGACTCCACTCCCGCCCGCTCCGGCGCGCTGAGCGCCAACGATACTTTGGCCTCTGCCCGCTCCGCCGGCAAAGGGGGATCCTATGGACGGGACCGTACTGCCGGGTCCTCGGGGACTTCGTCTAGCCGTCAAGGACGCACGGGGGCCATCCCCTCAAGCGGCAGTTTGACCGATTGGCTTAATACCTCCCACAGTGCCGACGATGCCGCCGACCTGGTAGCCAATTCCTTACCCAACGCCGATGCGTCCACCCGCGCACGCGCCCGGGAAGCCCAACGGCAACATTACACCGATTTAGCGGCCGAACGGGTGCGGGCCGATTTGTTAGAACGTAGCGGAGGCGAAACCCCGCAAGACGTATTGCCCAAAACCGCCGAGTGTAATATCCGCGAAGGGATGATTACGCAAGATCTTTGTTTTAATCCTCCGGCAGAAGACATCCAAGCCATCCGCAATAATAATTTAGATTTTTTTGAAAAACAGACCGGGCAACCATTACCGCCCACCCAACTGACCCCGATATTGGGTGTGGCCGATAAAGTATCTGCCAATAACCTCATCCCGGAAGAATGGGACCAGGAAGACCCAGCTACGTTATACACAAAAGAAATTTACCGCTTTATGTTGCAACAAAGCGACTGCGAGCGTAACAACTGCTTTTGGGTAGCCAATACCACCCAATCGCAGGAGGCCCCCTATCCGACCTTGGAAGACGTCGTAACGGGAGCCGGGGTAGATTTTGCCGGAGACCCGCTCCAAAAGTATGGTGCATTATACGACCAATTTGTGCAAACCCAAGTAGCCGGCTACCGCCAAGCACACCCGGAAGCCACCCCGGAAGAAACGGAAAAATTCTCCCAGGATGTCCGGCAAGCCGCACCGCCTTATGTGCTGTATACCCAAGCGGATTTAAATACACTCTCCCAACAAGTTAGTAACACCCCCGGCCAAGACAATACGGCACGTCCGGCCCTCTATTTTGCCGACGCCGCCGACGCCCTGCCGTTTGCCCAGATGTATGGATATAATCAGCCCATCTTCTACGGTACTACCGGACACAAATTGGTTACCTCCTCGCAAGAAATTCCATTGGAACAACGTAGCCGGGGACTAACAACTGATTTAATCAGCAACCTCTGGGTCCGGCAAGGAATCAGACAGGAAATCCAACAAGACGCCAGCCAAACCGCACTTAAAAATTCCCTCGGCCCCGCCGTGCGGGAAAGCCGGCAACGGGCCGCTAAGGAACTGGCTAATTTCAATCCGAACTTTTCGCTGGGCTCTTTCCAAAAATAAGCCCCTTTTTTCCCCCCGGCCTTTACCCCACAGTAAAGGCCGGAATTTTTAAACCTATTTTCGGGTTTTCTTTCCTGCCAAAAACGGGTATAATTTGTATAGTAGTTGTTGGATAACTGCCGTGTGATTATAGTAAGGAGATTTCCCGCATGAAAAAACATATTTGTTTGTATGTATTTTTACTTTCTTTTTTTGTACTGGCCGGGTGCCATGCCCGTAAAGAGTCGCCCTACAACCGCAATAGCAACAACGATTATGAATTGTTTTTAAGCAAACACGTTTTTGCCGCCTGCCAAAACGAAAACGAACCCTTTGCGCTTTATTCCCTGGCTAAACTCAACAAGACTCCGTCCAATAACGACCCGCGCTACAAAGTTACTTTTGTCAACGGCCCCTGCAAAGGCCAAGCGGTTTGGACCACCCACGTCCTACTCAAAACGGAACCCGTCGGCTCGGAAGAATTGCCGCGCGGAACAGCACTCCTGCGCAATTATTGGAACCCCAAAGAGCCCTTTGATCAGGAAAAAACCGACCGTTGGCACATTGGTATTGTCAGCGACAATTCCCGCGTAAGCAAAGGCATTGTGGATTTGGCCTTCCCGCGCGATAGAAACGACTTTGCCCCCGCCCGTGAAGGAATTTATTTACACAATGTGCGCCACGTGGTTTTGCCCGAAGTTAAAGACGTACGTACTTTTATTCATTAAGGAAAAAGAACCATGAAAAAATTATTTCTTTTACTAACCGTTTTCCTATTAGCCGCCACGTTTCTTTCCGCCGCCGATGGCGACCCGATTAGTCTGGAAACAAACATTTTAGACGTCCCTACCGCCGACGTGCTGGACCGTTACCAGGCCTCTTTTTTAGCCCGCGCCTACGACCACGGCACACTGATGGAAACCATAGATTTTGGCGTCTACCCGCGCATTAACTTGGGGGCTTCGGTGGCCGTGCACGAACTGATTGGTTCCTCGTCGTCTGTGCGTGTGCTCAATCCGGATTTTCAACTCAAATGGAAATGGTACGACGGCAACTTGTACTTGCCCGCTATCGCTATCGGTTACGACGGCCGCCGCTACGGCTACGGCTACGACAGCCATCGCCATTATACCCGCACCAAAAAATATTTGGACGACCGCAAAGGCGGCTATTTGACTTTCTCGCGCGAAATTATCATCCCCGGGCTCAACGCCTCGGCCGGGGTTAATTTATCTGATTTTGAATGGGATGAATTTTACGGATTTTTTGGCCTGTTCTACCGGCTAACTGACCAAATCAATTTACTGGCAGAATGGGACAATCTACACAACTGGCGCGATTCACGCGTCAACGCCGGCATGCGTTTTTACTTACATCCTTCGCTGGCTTTAGACGGCGCCGTGCGCCGTATCGGCCGCGGAGACGAAAGCGAACGCATCTTGCAAATCCGCTACGTAACTAATTTTTAGGAGGCCCTATGAACACACCCTCGCCCAAACCAACCACCGCCCGCCGCAACACAATTTTTATTAAAAAAAGTCTGCAACTACGTTACATGGTCTTAATTATCTTAAGCGTGCTGTGCGGACTGGCTATTATGACGTTTGAATTAACAGCCACCTTAAGCGAATTGTTTGACACCCACCCGGTGCTTATGCAACCGATTTACGACGAGTTTTTCCACATCGCGGCCAGTTTCTTCTATAAAATCATCATCTACCTGCTTTTTGTAGTGGTGATCTCCGCTTTCCTATCACACAAAATGGCCGGCCCTGTCTACCGCTTTGAGCAAGTATGCAAGGCCATCGCCAAGGGGGATTTTTCCCAACGGGTACACCTGCGCAAAGGCGACCAATTTGTAGAATTGCAAGATGACTTCAACGCCATGATGGACCGCGTAGAAGCAGAAATCAATAAAAACAAAATACACCATGACTAAAAAAATATATCTCTTACTTGTTATCTTTTTCGCGGGGCTGCTGCCGGCCGATGCCCAACAGCAGTACGGGCTGAAATTTTCCAGTTTGATTAACGATAATCTATCCCTGGAAAACGCCATCCGGCTGGGCTTGGAAAATAATTCCAATTTTCTTTCCGCCCGGCAAGAAATTATTGTGGCGGAACAAAAAGTAAACGAGGCCAAATTCCTTTTCTTACCGCAACTGGCCCTGCAAGGCACCGCCACATGGTACGATTTGGATTACCCCATGGTTCTTTCCGACGCGGTAGCCAACCGCTTTTTGCCCGGGCAAGTTATTTCCGATAAGCACGACCAATTCTTCGGCGTGGGCGTTACTGCCACGCAATACCTCTATTCCGGCGGCCGTATCCGCAACACACTCAAAATTGCACGCGCCAATTTAAAACAAGTGCAAAGCCGTTATGAAACCGTGAAAAACTTTACGGTGTTGGACATCAAAAAATCATTTTATAATTTACTCTTTGCCCAACAATACGATGCCTTCATGCAACAAGTATGGCAAGAGGTTTCTGCTTGGAGCACGCGTTCGTCCGGTGATAACTGGTCGCAACTGCACCAACAAAGTATTTTGGCCCAACTGCAAGCCCGCCGTCATGAAGCCGCCCGCATGCTGGACAAAGCCCGGTTGGCCATGCTGGTCAGTTTGAATAAAGAAACCAATTCCGATTTTTCCATCACGGGCGACTTTTCTCCCGTGCAAATCCAGGCGGACTTGGCCCAATTGTATTTACGCGCCATGGAATATCGCCCGGAGTTAAAATCGGCGTTGTACGCCCTGGAATTAGATAACATTTCCATTGACCTGGCTTTATCCAAACGATACCCCGACATTATTTTAAACGCTTCCTACGAACAATTAGGTACTGACACGTTAAACGATACCAACAAACAAGTTTCGTTAGCCATGCGCTTGCCACTACCGTATAATTTTTCTTCCCAAATCGCCCAAAAAAAAGCCGAGCAGGAAAAAAGCGCCCTGCGCCGTGCCCAAATAGAAGATAAAATCCGGGTAGAAGTGGCCCGTAGTTTTGAAGACATGCGTTTTTGGCAAGAGGAAGTGTTAGCCCGGCAAACGCAGTACAACACGCTTACGGATTTATTTAACAAAGCCAAAAAATCCGGCAACAAACAAGGCACCGCTCCGTTAGAAGCCGTGCAGACTTATCTGCAAGTCGCACACGATTACCTGGACGCCTTGCGCCAAAATTTAATTGCTAAGGCGGAATTGGAATGGGCCGTCGGTCAAGATTTATAATGCTCACGTTGCGCCGGTACCTGCTTTTGGGATTACTGACTCTGGGTACTTGGTCCGCGCACGCCCTTCCCACCCAAAGCGATGATGATGTGCTCCGCGATTTCCTGTGGCAAAAATTTATTGAACTCCCGGCGCAACAACGCCCGAAAATCGGCCTGGCCTTATCGGCCGGCGGCGTGCGCGGTTTTGCGCATGTGGGTACGCTGGAAGCGTTAACCAGCGCCGGCGTGCCTATTGATATGATTTCCGGCACCTCCATGGGGGCCGTGGTAGGAGCCCTCTATGCGGGCGGTCTGCCGACGGAAAAATTATGGCAAATCAGTTCACACTTAACTATGCAAAACATCACGCCGGATTTTAACGTGATGGGATTGTTTCGTTTTCTATTTGCCAAAAAATTACCGTCTTCCGAAAATTTAGCCAATTTCGTTCACGAGCAACTTGGCGATATTCAATTTGAAGACTTGAAAATTCCGTTTACCTGCGCGGCCATGGACATCAAAACCGGCGAACGGGTAGTTTTCAACTCCGGGCCGCTGGCTATTGCCGTGCGCGCGAGCATGAATTTGCCGGGGGTGTTTTCCCCGGTTAACTACCGCCACCGCCAACTGGTGGACGGGGCCGTAGTAGATTATTTGCCGGTGGAATCGGTCAAAACCATGGGAGCCGATTACATTATTGCCTCTGTTACTCCGCTTGATTTTTATTCCACCACTCCCAAAACCGTGGCCGCTTATTTACTGCGCGTGGGCGACGTGCGCGGCGCGGCTATGATTGAAGAAGCCGCCCAAAAAGCCAATTTCGTTCTTACTAACCGCGTCGTAGACGTGGGCACGTTGGAATTAAACAAATTACACAAAGCCGGCGAGGTGGGCATCGTGGAAGCCCACCAACACATGGAGGAACTGCAAGAATCTATCTTGCTGTTTGCAGGAAATGATGTACTTAAACCGTAAAGCAATCAGCGTACTGGGCGCCCTGGTTTTAATGGGTTGCTCGTCGGGATTTTTGGGCCTGGCCCCCTTGGGCGACCGCAAGGGATATGTCCAAGCGCGCGAGGCCTACGAAGCCGGCAATTACCAAGCCGCCGTAACGCAACTGCGCGATTATATTTATAAAACTAAAAACGTAACCCGCCGCGAAGTGCGCGCGTACCGCTTGTTGGGAAAAAGTTACGAACAACTCGGCCAACCCGGCCGCGCGTTGGAAGTCTACTCCGAAGCGTTGGAATTTCACCCGGATAACGTACCGCTACTCTTAGCCGCCGGGAAACTGTACCAACAAAACGGATTAACCACCCGCTCCATAGAAATGTACGAACGCGCCCTCCAAGAAGAACCCGAAAATACCGAGGCCTTAGCCGGCCAAGCCGCCAACTATTCCACCCTCGGGTTTTATTCCAAGGCGCGCGCTTTTTACGATCAATTTTTCGCGCTTGCCCAGCAAGTGGCTCCCATTTACCGGGCACGCTATGCCGACACTTTTTTGCGCCAACGCGACTACGAACAGGCCTTTATTCACATCACTCTGGCACTGGAGCAAGACCCCACCAACGCCGATTTTTGGCGCGTGAGCGCGCAGGCACACCGGGGACTTAAACAACATCAGCAAGCCCTGGATGACCTAGATATGGCGTTATCTCTTGCGCCGGAGCGAAACGATTTTTGGGCGCAAAAAGCACTGTGGCTATACGAATCCGATCAAACGGAAGCGTCACTAAAAACGGCCGCAGAAATTTTAAAACGCCGGCCGGATAACGAACTGGCCCGACTGGTGCAAGCGCTCAACTGGCAAAAACAAGGCAACACCAAAGCCGCCCGCAAACAATTGGACCACCTGGCTCAAACGGCCCCCGCCAACTCTTTTGTGGGGCAAATTGCTCAGAAACTCGCCGAAAAATAATCATAAACAAACTTCATAGCCAATGTAAGGCCTCGCGCCTGCCCCCGGCAAGGGGGTTAGCAAGAAGAATAGGAAAACAGAACCCCGGCTAACGCAAGTTTGCACGCGTAATAGTCAGAGGTTCAAGGCCTCGCGCCTGCCCCCGGCCAGGGGGTTGATAAATCAAAAAAAAAACGATCATAGAGTGCCAGATAAAAAACAACAGAGGAGCAAAAAATTTGAAGATCTCGCGATAGATTTACCCCAAGGTTATACAGATGAGAGCACCCCGAGTAAGTATATATAGTTGGGGAAATTGCAAAATGTATTACTAAATCCGGCGCAGAAACACACAATACGGCCAAATAGAGTAAACCGCTTTTAAAAAGAGGTTACAATTTTAATTTGCTTTCCAGCCGCCGCCGAGCGCTTTACATAAATTGACTACCGCGGATAATTCGCTCTTGCGTGCGGAAGATAAATTCATCTCAGCCGACAATAAATTTTCTTCCACGTTGAGTAAATCCGTCACACCGATCAGCCCCGCATCTTCCTGCTTTTTCGTCAATTCGTAACTGCGTTGCATGGCTTGCGTTTGCGCGTTATAAGAATCGTAAATATCGCGGTCAATACGGTTAGCGGCCAGGGCATCATAGGCCTCTTTAAAAGCCGTTTGCACCGTCTTAGTATAGTTGGCTAACTGTTCGCGGTATTGCGCCTCTGCTTTTTTGTTTTCGGCCCGGATTTTCCCGCCTTCAAAAATCGGGGCTAGGGCATTACCGGCGATGTTCCACACTCCCGCGCCGCCGGTAAACAAACTGCTCAACGCGTTACTGGCAAAGCCGGCCGTCCCGGTCAGCGAAATGGACGGGAAATACGCTGCACGCGCCGCGCCGATATTGGCATTGGCGGCGATAAGTTGTTCTTCGGCCTGGCGCACATCCGGGCGGCGTTCCAACAAATCAGACGGCAAATCAGCCGGCACATCCGGCACTAAATACAGTTCATCAATCGTCTTTCCGCGCGGGATATTTTGGGCGATAATTTCTTTGGGCGATTTGCCCAGTAGCACCGCCAACGCGGTTTGCTGTTGTTCGCGTTGCAAAGCCAGTTGGTGCAGTTGCGCTTGCACGTTGTCTTTTTCGGCTTGCACGCGGCGCAAATCCACTTCCGTACAATACCCGGATTTGTAACGCGCTTGATATACGCGCACATTTTCCTCGCGCGCTTCTAAGGTGCGTTGCAAAATATCTTGTTGTTCATCCAACATACGCAGCGTAAAATACGCGTTGGCAATATCGGCCGTAAGCGTTAAACGCACCGTATCGCGTGCGGCTTGCGTAGCCAACAGACGCGCCCGGGCCGACTGTTTCAAACGGCGGTATTTACCCCACAAATCCAACTCAAACGAGACAGACACCCCCGCCGTACTTTGAGACTCGCCCGAGCCCAAATTATTTCCTTCCCGACCGCTTTGCGCCCCGGCCGAAATGGACGGCATTTGTTCGGCACCGGCCAGCCCCACATCGGCACGGGCTTCATCCACGCGCGCGATGGCGGCTTGCAAATCTTGGTTATATGCCAATCCTTCCGTTTCCAAGGCGTCCAACACCGGGTCTTGAAACACGTCCCACCATTTAGCCGTGGTAAAAATACCAAAGGTATCCCCGGGCTGGCCGGCCGGCAAATCCACATCCGGCCGCTTATACGTCGGCCCTAACATACACCCACCCAACCAGATAAGCGAAAAAATTATTGAACTGATTTTTCTCATTTTGTTTCCTCCAGTTTTCCATCTAAAGGGGCCGCCTTATCTTTTCCGCTGAACCAACAGAAGAACAACGGAATAAATAGCGGGGCCACCCCGGTAGCCACAAGCATACCAAACACCACCGCCGTACCGATAGAGTGACGGCTGGCCGCTCCGGCCCCGCTGCTAATCATCAGCGGTACACACCCCAAAATAAACGCCAGGGATGTCATCACAATCGGACGGAAGCGCAACTTGGCGGCGTCCACCGCGGCTTGTGCTTTGGCTTGGCCTTGTTCTTTAAGTAAGACGGCAAATTCCACAATCAAAATCGCATTTTTGGCCGCTAATCCCACCAAGGCCACCAGCGCAATTTGGAAGTAAATATCGTTAGACAGTCCGCGCATCCACGTACCCAAGAGCGCCCCGAACACCGCAAACGGTACGGCCATCAATACGGCCACCGGCAGACTCCACCTTTCGTACTGGGCCGCCAAAATCAAGAATACCACCAAAATCCCTAACAGTAATGCTTGCGCCGAAGAACTGCCGGCTAACGTTTCCTGGAAGGTGGTGCCCGTCCACGCCAACGTGAAACTGGGGTCCAAGGTTTCCCGGGCGGTTTCTTGCACGGCGCGGATCGCATCGCCGGAACTGTAGCCGGGGGCCGGGCTGGCCATAAACTTGGCCGCCGGGAACACGTTAAAACGTTCCACCAAATCGGGCCCGAGCGATGGCGTCAGTGTAACAAGTGCCGAAAGCGGCACCATCGCCCCGCCTTGTGCCCGGACATAGACACCGCTGATTTGTTCGGGCCGCGCGCGGTACTGGCCTTGGGCTTGAATCATGACTTTAAAACTGCGGCCCATGTACGTAAAATCGTTTACGTACGTCGTACCGAACGTACCTTGCAACGTAGCGTATAAGTCGTTGAGGGCTACCCCCATGGCACGGGCTTTTGTTTCGTCCACCGTTAAACTATACTGCGGGACATCGGCCGAAAAAGTAGTGGTAATGCTGGAAATTTCCGGCCGTTTTTTGACGGCTTCTATAAAGGATTGCATTTGGGTTTCCAACTCACGGCTGCCCCCTGAACTGCGGTTTTGGATATATCCTTCCAATCCGCCGGTCGTACTCATCCCCAAAATGGGCGGCGGGTTAAACGGCATCACTTGCGCCGTCGGGATTTTAGCCAGGGCGGTCTGATACACAAACGCTACGACCCCCTGCGAAGACAGGGCTTTGGTTTTGCGCTCATCCCACGGTTTTAACATTACAAAGGAAGCCACCGAACTGGCTTTTTGGGAACCGCTTAACATATCGTACCCGGTGAACGTCATATCTTTGTCAACGGCCGGACTACTCAAAATCACGTGTTCCAACTCGTCGGCTACCGCAGTACTGCTGGTCAATGAGGAGGCCGGGTCCAACTGGGCCGCCACCATAATAAACCCTTGGTCTTCGTCGGGCAGTAAACTGCCGGGGACTATTTTAAATAATCCCAGCGCCCCCGCCGCAATCAGCGCCAATACTACGGCCGACACCGGTACCCGGCGAATAAAGAAAGATACCCACCCGGCATATTTATCGGTCAATTTGGCAAATTTTGTATCAAACCAATAGAAAAATCCGCTGGTTTTAGGTTGCGTTTTACGCAGCAACAGCGCACACAAGGCCGGGGTAAGCGTCAGCGCCACCAAACCGGAAATCACCACAGACACCGCAATCGTGATAGCAAACTGTTGGTACATCACCCCGGTGAGTCCGCCCATAAACGCAACCGGCACAAACACCGAACACAACACCAACACGATAGCCACCACCGGGCCGGAAACTTCTTGCATGGCTTTAATCGTAGCGTCTTTGGGGGAGAGGTTTTCTTCGTGCATTAAACGCTCTACGTTTTCAATGACCACAATGGCGTCATCTACCACCATACCGATTGCCAACACCAAACCAAAAAGCGTTAACGTATTGATTGAAAAACCAAATAGTTTCATCCCCGCAAATGCACCGACAATGGACACTGGCACCGCCAAACACGGAATCAGCGTGGCGCGCCAGTCTTTTAAGAATAAATACACCACCAAAAATACAAGCACCATGGCTTCCAACAGGGTGTGAATCACTTCGCGGATAGATTCTTTTACAAATAAGGTGGTGTCGTAAGCCACTTCGTAATTCATATCCAGCGTAGGCGGAAATTGTTGCGCCAGTTCCTTCATACGTGCCTGCACGGCATTAGCCGTAGCCACCGCATTGGCCCCCGGCGACAGATAAATGCCTATCGGTACGGCGGGCTTGCCGTTGTAACTGCCGTTAAACTCATAAGTTTGGCTACCCAGTTCCACCGTGGCAACATCTTTTAAAAGCAACGTCGTACCATCCGGGCTGGCACGCAAAATAATGTTTTCAAATTCTTCGGGCGAACTAAACCGGCCCGGCGCAACAATGGAATAGGTGCGGTCTACTTGTACCGGCAGCGGCGGCTGACCGATTTTACCCGCCGCGCGCTGGGCATTTTGCGCCTGCACTGCCGACGCAATATCCCCCACCGTTAAGTTGCGTTGGGAAAGCACGTCCGGACGAATCCAAATGCGAATCGCATAGTCGTTGGCGGACATCACTTGCGCATCCCCCACGCCTTCTATACGTTTTAAATCATCTACAATGTTAACCAGCGCATAGTTACCAATGGTCGTGGTATCGGTTTGGCCGGAAGGAGAATATAAGGCAATAATCTGCAAAATAGCCGAGGATTTTTTATCCACCGTTACCCCGTAGCGGCGCACGTCTTCGGGAAGCGAGGCCGTGGCTTGCTGAACGCGGTTATTAACGTTAATCATCGCTTGGTCCGGGTCGGTACCTACTTTAAACGACACCATCAAACTCATATCCCCGTTGGAAGTGGAAACCGAGTTCATATACAACATATCTTCCACCCCGTTAATTTGTTGCTCTAACGGAGCGGCTACGGTACTGGCGATAATTTCCGGGCTGGCACCGGGATACGAAGCCGACACCTGGACCATCGGCGGAGTTAAATCCGGGTATTGTTCCACAGGCAAGGCCGTAATGGCCACGATACCGGCCAGCAAGATAAGTAGCGAAATAACGGTCGCAAAAATGGGACGGTTAATAAAAAATTTAGAAAACATAATACACGTCCTTTTTACTGAGCCGTAGCCGTGGGCTGCTTAGAAGCCGCAGGCGCGGGAGCAGCGGGTACGGACGCCGGAGTTTCCGCGGCGGACACCCCGGGCAACGATTGTTCATCCGGAGCCAGGGCGTTTTCAATATCTTGCTCTAACGTAGCCAAATCCCGGCCGTCGTCCGCAGCGGCTTGCACCTCGTCGGGCACTTCTTGCGCCTGGAACGGTTTTACGGTGGCCGCCACCAGCATACCGGGACGCAATTTGGCAAGGCCGCCGTCTACTACCCGCTCCCCGGCGGACAAACCGGAAGAAACAATGTACAAATCATTTTGCAATTGGGCCTGAATCGGGCGGACCTCAATTTTATTTTCCGCATTGATCACATAGGCCATCAGCCCGTTGGAAGCCATCAACACCGCCGAGGACGGCACCAACACCGCCTCTTTAAACGTGGCCCCTACCAGACGAACACGCACAAATTGGCCCGGGATTAACTCGCGCGTGCGGGCCGGGTTGGCAATTTCGGCCTTGATAGCGATACTGGAAGTTTGGGTATTTTCCGAACTGTCAAAGAAAATCAATTTTCCGCGGCACGGATAAATTTCCCCGTTAGAAAGTAACACTTCCACATAGATCGGTACATCTTCTGCGGCTTTTTCGCGGTAGTGCATATCTTTTAGCATTTGCGGATTATCGGTGTTTCCCATGGAAATAGAACCGTCCCGATATCCCTGCACTAACTTTTCAAATTGACTGCCCGGCATGGAAAAATTCACATACAGCGGATCAATTTGCACCATCGTAGTGAGTAGCCCCGAATCCCCCACGGCGGAAATTAAACTGCCTACCGTTTGGTTTTCTTTACCGGCGATACCGCTGATGGGAGCCGTTACCTTCGTGTATCCAAAATTGATGGTCGCGTCGTTCACGCCGGCTTGCGCTACTTGCACATTGGCTTTGGCAGTTTCATACGCCGAAAGCGCGTTATCGTAGTCTTGTTGGCTGACGGCATTTTCTTTCCGGAGCGTTTTCATGCGCTGATACGTACGCCGGGTGCGGGTTTCTTCGGCACGGGCTTGCGCTAACGAACCTTGGGCTTTTTCCAAGGCCACCTTATATTCTTTGTCATCAATCTGAAAAAGTTGCGTGCCTTCCGTTACAAATTCGCCTTCGTTATATAATCGGGCTTGCAAAATACCCCCCACTTGCGCGCGGATTTGTACATCTAACGACCCCGCCACTTGCGCCGGATATTCCATCAACCATGGGTAATCCTGTTGTACTACCTCTATCGCGTTGACAGGCATCGCTTGCGGCGCGGCCGGCTTTTTATCTTGGCAACCGCATAACATCAGCGGTAACACGAACCCTACTAAAAAAACGTTTTTCATAACGCTCCTTTGTAAAAAATAATTTAACTCTCCTTGCTATTATAGAAAACTTCGCACCTCCCACGGGGGCTTTTTTGTATTAGATTTTTTGCAAAAACAAAGACGCTGCGGCCCAAAATTTTTATAATACGAATATGCACCGGTTATATAGAGCTTGTATGATAAGTTTATTTTTGTGGAGCATCTGTTGGGTGCAGGCCGCGGCCCGCACGCCGTCCGCCGCCACCCAAACCATGCCGGAAATTAACGTATGGGCCACCCCCGCCCAACGGTTACCCCGCCTCTTGCGCGGCAAAACACGCGAGGAAGTTTTGCACCAAATCACCAGCGTATCCGCGCAAGATAAAACCGTAGAAGCGGCGGACGGCGCGCGTTACGCCCTGGTGCAATACGGCCGCGGGCAAGACGCCCGGCGCCTGCTCTTTGCGGCCGAAGAACCGCAACTTTTTATTGCCTGCGCCGCCACGCCGGCCCAAACTCGCGCACTTATGGAAAATTACCAAACCCATTTAGGGCTCAGCGAAAAAGAATTTACCGCCCTTTTTGAACAACCTGCTCCGTTTTATCAAGTGCAAGAACAAGTGATATATCAACTAAAGCCGTCGGAGCAGAAACCATTTTTTTTACTTTTTGAACACCACCGCCCGGTACGGGTATTGACACAACAGGAAACGGAAGAATTTATCAAAGCCCAACAGCAGGCGGCTCCCCAAACGTCCGCGGCCGCGCCGGCAAAACCCGCGCCGGCCCGAAAATCAAAACGGTGGAAAGCGCTGGTCAGCGGCGGGACCACCTACGAACAAATTTATTTACCGCACGTCGTTCCCCCAACTAGCACCGACGAAAAATCCGCTCCCGCCAAATTATGATAGAATATAAGAAAGTATGAACACCAATCAGGACAATAAAGCCATTTTCTTTAAACGGGAAGCCCTTAAACGCGTCGTAGAAGTGTTTGACACGGGCGCGTTGGAAACGCAGGCCTACCGGATTCCTTTTGATGCCTTGCCGCAAAATTCCCCCTCCGGCGTACGGTGTTGTATTTATAAAGAGCGCGCCGTCTTTCGCGCGCGCACGCTGGCGGCCTTGGGCGGCAGTTTAGAAACCGACGATGAGGCCACCTCGCTTAACGACTACGCCAAAAACGCCATAACGCGTAAAACCCCGGCAGAAAATACGCTGACCGTATTATCTATCGCCTGCAAAGGGTGTGTCAAGGCGCGCCACATTGTTACCGAAGCGTGCCAAGGGTGTTTAGCGCGCCATTGTCAAGCGGCGTGTAAGTTTGGGGCTATTTCCATTTCACCCGAAAACGGACGCTCTAAAATTGACCCTGAAAAATGTAAAAATTGCGGTCAATGCCAGGCCTCGTGCCCGTACAATGCCATCACCTATGTGCCCGTACCGTGCGAACAGGCCTGCCCGGTAGATGCTATTCATAAAGACAGCGACGGATTTGCGCATATTAACTTTGACAAGTGTATCTCGTGCGGAAAGTGTATGGACGCATGCCCGTTTGGCGCGGTCATGGAACGTAGCCAACTCATTGACGTCTTGCGCGCTATTAAGGACGAGCGCAAAGTATGCGCGATGATTGCTCCGTCTATCGTCGGACAACTGGAAGGAACTCTCCCGCAAGTGGTCACGGCCTTGCGAAAAGCGGGCTTTGATAAAGTAACCGAAGTCGCCCTGGGGGCCGACATTACCACCGCCAACGAAGCGCGCGAACTGGTGGAACGGCTTAACAATGGGGCGCGATTTATGACAACCTCTTGCTGTGCGGCCTGGGTGCAAGCCGTCAAAAAACATTTGCCCGCGCTCAACGATTTTATTTCAGACGCCAAAACCCCCGCCGGATATACCGCGGAAATTGAAAAAGCCAACGGTTTTACGACGGTGTTTATCGGGCCGTGCGCCTCTAAACGCTTGGAAGGGCGCGAGGACCCGAATATTGACTACGTGCTTACCTACGAAGAAATTGATGCCTTGTTGCGGGCGCGTAACATTGATCCGAAAACGTGTGAAGAAGCCGTATTGGATAAAAACATCTCCGCCGACGGCCGCTATTACGGCGTCACGGGCGGCGTAGCACAAGCGGTGGAAAATGCCCTGGCGGGTAAAATCCAATTTAAGAAAATGACGATAAACGGCTTAGACAAAAAAGCCATGCTCCTGCTTAACGCCTACGCCCAAGGCAAAACGGGCGACTTCCAACTTTTAGAAGTGATGAGTTGCAAAGGCGGGTGCATCGGCGGGCCGTGTACCGTCAAAAAACAAGCCGAAGTGATTGGAAAAATCAAAGAATTTGTGGAAAATTCCAAGAAGAAATAAATGTTTCACGCTAAAAAATATCTCCGCGAAACTTCGCGGAGATATTTTTATGGAAACAATTATAACTTGATTTTATACTCAACGCACTGCAAAGAAGTTCCTATCTGAATCCCACCACAACTTACATTTTGATTAAATGTTCCAATACTTTTACAAACAGAAATGGCCACCGGGTCATTGGTGGGAGCCAAGCAATAAGGGCCCGGCGTACGGGCGGTTTGCTGTTCTAACCACCATTCCAATTGGGTATGATCTGTCCCACCCACAATATAGCGGCCCTGATTGGAAAATTTAGTTCCGTTCCCAAACACCACATAGCCACCATTGATCGTACCACCCGACGGAAAATCTACCGCCAATTCTTCCATATCGGTAGCGTAACTGCCGTTAGCCAAGTAATAATTTTCTTGCGCCTCAGCAACGGCTTTAGCCATCATAAGTAATGACATAAAGCGGCTTTTTTCCACCGCTTTATTATATTGCGGCAAAGCCACGGCGGCCAATATGCCAATAATAAGGACGACAACGAGAAGTTCTATGAGGGTAAAGGCTTTTACGCCGTTATTAAAAAGTATTGTCATCCCCGAGAGTTTCTGTCGGGGATCTTCCACTTGTTTAATAAAACAAGGTTGTTTTTCCTCTTTTATCAACAA
>JAZRIL010000033.1:0-19136 GCA_045645285.1 Elusimicrobiaceae bacterium
CTTGGCCTCCGACTTGATCGCGGGTTCGATTCCCGCCTTCCCGACCATTTGAAAACTTGATTTGCGCCGATTATCGGCGAATATTTACGGGGCGTAGCGCAGATGGTAGCGCGCACGGTTCGGGACCGTGAGGTCGCTGGTTCAAATCCAGTCGCCCCGACCATTTAAAATAAAGAAACTGCCTTCGGGCAGTTTTTTATTTTAGGTAAATGCGGGCGAAGCAGGCAAACTGCTTTGCCTGCGTCGGGAGTTTGGGTTGGCAAGGCGTGCTGTTTGCTCTATTGCGTTTAGCCGTTTTTGCGTGAAACGGTTAGGCAAAAAAGTGATGACTATGTAATCATAGACGAACTTTTTTAACAACGCCGGACCGTAAAAACGGCTAAACCCTCCGGGCCGCGTCTTTTTTGGCTATCACTTCTTTTTTTGCGCGCACCTAGTTCACTAGGCACGCGCAAAATAAACTACGCGCTATCACAAAAAATCCAGCGGCGCAAAGGCAAAGAGAGCACCTTGCCAATCCCAGCCCGGAGCGTTGTGCGAGTTTGAGCGAAGCAAAAGGCGAGCACCGCGAGGGCCGGCCCGGAAGAAATTTCCGTCAGGAAATTTACTGTAGGGCAAATCCAGTCGCCCCGACCATTTAAAATAAAGAAACTGCCTTCGGGCAGTTTTTTATTTTAGGTAAATGCGGGCGAAGCAGGCAAACTGCTTTGCCTGCTTCGGGAGTTTGACAAAGCCGCCGGTTACACCATGTAACCGGCGGCTTTGTCAAAATGCATCCCCATTACTATTTGGTAAGTTGTTCTTCAAAAAAATCAACTACCATTTTATCTATTCCCGGGACATCCTGCGTAAAACTATGGTCAATCCCGTGTAGTGTTTCTAACCGCGCTTGGGGATAAATCTGCAAATAACGCTTGCCGTATTTATACGGCACCAGTTCATCATCTTGGCTGTGCACAATAAGCACCGGGCCCGTATATCCGGCAGAGGCCTCGTATACCGGCACCGTCTGCGTAGTTTCTAAAAACGCGCGCCCGATTTTGAGCCCCGTAAAAATTTGGATATATTCCGGCACATTATGGGGGTCAAACTTTGTACCGAACAACTCCCCGGCCCGCACGTCATCCGGCAGTTCGCCCGCCGGAGCCATGAGCGCAATGGCTTTAATTTTATCTGCGCCCAACTCTGCCGCGAGCATACTGGTTTCAATTCCCCCCATGGAGTGTCCTACCATCCCGATGGCAGTTACCTGCGGCCATTTGCTGATGTGTGCATAGACACGCCGGACATCTTCCATTTCGTTGGGAATCGTCATATCCAAGAAGGAACCGTCGCTTTCCCCTTGTCCGTTAAAATCAAACAATACCGCTCCGATACCGCGTTCGTTTAACTGCCTGGCAAGTTCAGTCAACAAAGGCATCTGTTTATGTCCGTTAAAACCGTGCAAGATGAGCACGAGGGGATAGGTTTTTTTACCTTCCGGGGCTTGCAGTACGGCGGCTAATTTCCCGTGGTCGCCAATAACAGTGAAAGGATGTCTGACTTGTGCCTGGGCGCATCCGGCCAGCCACAAGAGTGAAACGACAACAACTAAACTAATTTTTCGCATGAAAACTCCTTTACGGGTGAAGATATATATATTTTACTATATTTCCATACGCACAAACGGCAGACTTTCGTCTGCCGTTTGTTTTTACCCATCAGCAGGTCCTTACAAATACAACACTTTAAAACCTACACTAATCCCCCAGTCTTTGCTTTTCCAATTTCCCGCCGCGTGCGTACTGCCATTGATATAAAACGCGGTACCTTCGTTAACAAGTGTCCCGAACTCCAATTCCGGCACGAATTCCATTTGACCTTTTTCGTGGAAATTTTGGTAATAATACCAGTTGGTTTGTATCCACCATTTATTTTCGGACAGGTAACTCAAATTGCCGCGGATACGCGCGTAGTTAATATCTTCGCGGGCGTGGTCGCCTACTATGGATACATAATGCTTGTATCCCAGCGCCGCATAAAATCCGCTACCGTTAGTCCACACGCCGAATACCGCCGGGCTGGCTTGCAATTGCCCGCTGCCCAAACGTTTGTCCGTAGCCGTAGGCATAAAAAATTCCATCTTCGCTCCATATCCTAAACTTTTATCCGTCTCGGGCCGGACCCACGTAAACGCCAGCATCACATCCCCCAGGCCGCTGACCGATTTTTCGGGAGATTCAAACCGCGCCAGTGGTACTTCTACGCCCCAGTTCCAATTGGGATTGATGACGTGATACGTCTTAAACGTCAATTGCGACGTGGAAACCCCACCGCTATCGTCCGACACCGTTAGTGACGGATTGACTTCCATACTGGTAATGTTATCCGTCGGCAAAACGCCGTACTGGCACAGTTTTTGCAACTGCCCAAAGCCGGGCAAGGTCGCACACAAACATACGACTCCAAGTACCAATTTACGCATAAGTTCCTCCTGACTATAATCTAACAGCATTATAATAAGACACGCGCCAACTGTCTTGCCAAAAAATTGATTAGTTTATACACTTGTATTGAGGATATAGCAATATGATTACTATTTCTCAGACCCCTGTGAAAACTTTTTTGTCCCCAAGCAAAATTCCCGGATATAACTACGTTATTAATCCGTATGTAGGTTGCCCGCATGGCTGTGTGTACTGTTATGCGGAATATATGCGCAAATTCTCCGGCCACGAAGAATCGTGGGGCGATTTTCTGGATGTACGGCAGTGTGATACTCCGCTTAAACCCAGCAAATTGTTTCATGCGCATGTGTTACTTAGTTCGGTAACCGACCCGTATAACCCTTACGAGCGGCAGTACGAGTTAACACGCAACTTACTCAAACAATTATTATCTTGTCAGGCCTATGTACATATCCTGACGAAATCCGCCTTGGTCATACGCGATATTGAATTATTTAAGCAATTGCCCGGGTGCGAAATCACTTTTTCGTTTTCGTCGGCAGATGATACGCTGCGCGCTCTTATAGAGCCGGGAGCATCCAGCGTGGAAGATAAAATTATCGCCCTGCATACCTTGCACGCGCAGGGCCTGTGGACCGGAGTAATGGTAGCCCCGATATTACCCGGGCTGACAGATTGGAAAGAAATTATTTCCCGTACGCGCGCGTACACAAGCCACTACACATTTGATAGTTTAAATATGCGGCCTGCCTACCAACGCAAAGTGCTGGATTTTATTGAGAAACATTATCCGCAAGTACTTGCCTTGTTCTCGGATATTTACATTCACGAAGATATGTCTTATTGGGAAAATCTGGCAGATGAAATCCGCGAATATACAAGTGCGGAAGGGTTGAATGCACAACTGTATTTCCCGCACCAGCCAAAAAGATAACTTTATTGAATAGCGTAACGCGTACTGCTAGAACCGGACTGTGCGTCTAGGGCTCGCCCCAAACTTTTACATATTTTATCGTACTTAGTTTGCGGTCCAGCAGTCCAACAATATGTTATGCCGGCCCAAGCAGGTTGATCAGTTCTATGAGTAAAACTGGCTACGATAGACATTTCATTTTCTCCTCTATATATAGCCCCCACAGATTGTGCCCCGTCTTGCATTAAATAGCATGTCCATCCGTTTGGACAATTACCTTCAACATTCAATGCATCTATATCATTTGTATATTCCCCATTTGCCAAATAATAAACTTCTTCGGCATTTTTAATACTTTGCAGATAAGGCAGCACGGTTGCAATACGGCTTTTGATAACCGCCTTCTCATACTGCGGAAATGCCACCGCCGCAAGTATGCCGATAATCAAAACTACTACTAACAATTCAATCAGCGTAAAACCACCTAATTTGCTTGATATTACGTTTTTCATAACAATCCTCTCTTTTTGTTAGATTTTAACTACACGCAGATTCTAGCAAAAAAAAAAACAATGTCAAGTGCTGTTTTTTCACGACGAGAAAATAAGAGAGGAACCTAACGCGGGCAGTCGCCCTTTGCCCGCTCTCGGATTTCACCTGGACTCGCCTTCCGGTCATTTTGCTGACGCAAAATGCCTGCAGGCCGGGCTCGCGGTTTTTGCCTTGCGCTCTTTCAGGCGCAAACAAAAACATCGCTCCGCCTTTCGAGTCCTAACGCGGGCAGTCGCCCTTTGCCCGCTCTCGGGAATTAAAAACACACCTCGGCAAACGCCGAGGTGTGTTTTTTAATGGCTCCCCGAGTAGGACTCGAACCTACAACCTACCGGTTAACAGCCGGTCGCTCCACCATTGAGCTATCGGGGAATAAATCCCTCGTTACATTACTATTATAGTAAATCCGTTTTACTTTGTAAATGTTTTTTTGAATCGTGCACTCATTACTTAGTATCACTTAAATAATGACATCCTATACTTCGTTTATTGTGCAACGCCGCGTACGTAATAAGCAAGGCCGTTTGCGTGCCGTTACGCAGGTCCAAAAGTTCTTGGCACAACGCCGCCCCTTTATAAAACGCACTGATTTCATTATGCAAGTGGCGTAAAATTTTTTCCGCCCGGCGCAGATGCGTTACACTGCGCATGAGCCCCACGTAGTTCCACATCGTACTACGCAAGCTGGATAAATCTTGCTTGATTAAATTTAAGTCCGGCTTTTCGCTGGGTAGCACCCAATCTTTAGGTGTCGGGATACGGAAATCTTGCGCGGCAATTTCTTGCGCGTCTGCGTGGGCACACAAATAACCCATGGCCACGGCCTCCAACAACGAAGTGCTGGCCAACCGGTTGGCCCCGTGATAACCCGTACAGGCCGTTTCGCCAATAGCATTGAGGCGGGCGATGTTCGTACGTCCGTCGGGCGTCGCATACACCCCCCCGCAAAAATAATGGGCGGCCGGCACCACCGGCACCGGAACTTTCGTCAAATCAAATCCTTCCTGCAAACACTTTTGATAAATCGCCGGGAAACGCTCTTTTATTTCCCGAGCCGGGCGGTGGGAAATATCCAACAACACATCGTGCGACGTATTAAGCCGCTCTTGCTCAATAGCACGCGCCACGATATCGCGCGGGGCCAAATCTTTCAGTTCATGATACCGCGCCATAAACGCTTCGCCGTTTACGTTACGTAGCACCGCCCCCTCACCGCGCAACGCTTCAGACAAGAGAAAACTTTTCCCTTTGGCAAATACCGTCGGGTGGAATTGCACATATTCCATATTCATCACACGTGCACCCACGCGGTACGCCATGGCGATGCCGTGGCCGTACGAGTGAGCGGCGTTGGTGGTGTGGCGGTAAATTTGTCCCACGCCGCCGGTGGCCAAAATAGTTTTTTTAGCCGTAACGGCAAACACTTCCCCCGTTTGATTGTCCAGCACATACGCACCGAACACGGTGAGCGGTTCGTATCGGTCCATCGTATCGGTAGAACTGTGCGAAAACGTCAACAAATCAATCGCGGCGGAAAATTCTTTTACCGTAACAAGCGGGTTTTTGCGAATGGCCTGCTGTAACGTGGACAACAGGGCATGCCCGGTAGTATCTTTGGAATAAATAATGCGGTTTTTGCGGTGCGCCCCTTCGCGCGTGAAACGCAACTCGTTTTTTTCGTTGCGGTCAAAAGGAACACTTAGATCGTGTAAGAAAATTTCGCTAACGGCTTGGCACCCGGCCACGGATAATTCACGTACGGCCCGCTCGTTACAAAGCCCGGCCGTAGCCAAACGCACATCTTGCAACAAATCCTCCAGTTGCAAGTGCGGCTCGTATACAATACCGCCTTGGGCCAAATCGCTATTGGCCTGGGAAAGTTGGTCACAACAAAGCACCAGCGTGCGCAACCCTTTTTTAGCCGCCTCGTGCGCATATACGCACCCGGCCAATCCGGCCCCTATCACTAAGCAATCGGTATGCAGAATTTTCATACTTATATTTTACAAAAAAACATCCCCCCGGTTATGCCGAGGGGAAGAAAACCAAGGGTTACACGGTGTTATTTCGTACATTCGCTGTTTTCGCACGTGGCATACCCGGCCGAAATACATAAATCCCGTCCCCCGGTATTGGTATATATACACTTGGGAGACTGGGATTTATTGGCCCCGAACGTATCGGAATAAACACGCATCGTATAATCGCCGGCCACAGATCCTTTCATCCGTTTGGCATCCACCGAACCGCGCGGCGCATTACCTTCGCCGCCGGGGTTGATAGTAATCTCAAAATATTTTGTTTTCTTGCAATAATTGGAAGCCGTGCTGCAGGCCGTCTCGTTAGGAAAAGAAATATCCAACTGGCTATACTTCGGATAATCGGCATCAGCAGCCGGATATTTTTCGGCCTGGTAACGGTTGACGGCCTCCATGACCGTCGTGGCCGCAATCAATCCATCCGACAAGCGGCTACGCTCTACGGCTTTTTTGTATGACCCCGCCGCCAAGGCAGATAAAATAGATAAGATAATCACTACCGCCATCAATTCGGTAAGCGTAAAGCCCCTATGGGAAAAAATTTTTTTATGCATCGTCCGTCCCCCTTGTATCATCTGTTCTTTTATTATATCCTTTTTTGACAATTTTGCCACTTTTTTACAAATCATTTGAAAAAAATACCTAAAACCGATATACTTAGATATAAGAGGTGTATGTATGAAATTAACTAAATTGGGTTTTACCTTAACAGAACTTTTAGCCGTGGTGCTGATTATCGGCATTTTAACAGCCATTGCCTTGCCGCAATACCGCCGGTCCGTTTCGCGCTCGGATGCGATGACGGCCATGGTCAATTTGCGCACGATTTTTGACTCGGCCAAACGCTACAAGGCCGCCAACTCCGAGGCCCCTAAAAAATTGCAAGGGTTGGATGTGTCTTTCTTTGATGCGTCTTCGGACACGAGTGAGAAATTTAATTTAGGAAAGTTCCAATACGCTTTTAGCGACAGCGTCATTTCGGCCTGCCGCATCAACGGCAATTATTGTTTTAACTTTTACTACAACCACAAAACCTATGGCAAAGATACCCTGACTTGTTCTTTCACCCGCGGCGGTAAATACGACTGGCTGTGTGAAAATATGGGCAACTCGCGCATAGACGGAAAGGACGAATTCCTGATGAAGGGCTAATCGCTTTGTCAGTCCTATTTCTGGCGGCGTTTCTTTTTAAAAGAACGCCGCTTTTGTTTGGGCGGAAACGACGTCTTCGGCCCGGCATGTTTGCGGAGTGTTTTTTTACTGGCCCCCACTTTCACCGTGCGAAACGCAAAGGCAGGTTTTTCTTCTAAAATTTGCGCGGCTTTAGCGGCCTTTTGAAATGTTTTAATTTTTTTATTGGGAACCGCATTTTTTTGTGTTTGACGGGCCTGTTGCAACTCTTTTCCTTGTGGCAAATATACTTCGCCCGATTGCAATAATTCTTTGGCACGTTGGGTGGCTTTGAACGGAATGGTTTTACGCCGGTTTTTGCCGTGCGCGACTCCTTCTTCTTGGGCTACAAATTTAGGCGTGGGCAACGGCTCAATCGTTTTTTGCACTACTTTGACAGGGGCGGAAAATTTAGCAACCTTGCAAATAGCGTTCCACTTTTCTTCGTCCCCCGCGATAAACGAAATAGAATTTCCCACCGCCCCCATCCGGCCCGTGCGTCCGATACGGTGGATATAATCTTCCGGTGATTGGGGCAAATCGTAATTGATTACGTGCGCGATATGCGCCACATCAATTCCGCGCGCCGCCACGTCGGTGGCCACCAACACACGCACGGTTTGATTTTTGAAAAATTCCAACACTTGCCGCCGGCGGTTTTGGCGCAAATCCCCGTGCAGGGCGTTACACTTTTGTCCGTAGAGTTTCAGTTGTTTGGCCAATCTTTCCGCGCCGTGCTTAGTACGCGTAAACACCAACACCGAGCCCGAGCGCGTATTTAATTCGTGAAGTAACTGGGGCAATTTTTCGCGGATATCCACGCGCACGATTTCTTGCAACACAAACTCCGCCGGTTTAACAACAGAGCCGATTTGCACGCGCACGGGATTACTTAAAAATTCTTGCGCGAACTCGTTGACTTCTCCGGGTAGCGTAGCCGAAAAAAGCAATGTATGGCGCGGCGTGGGCAACGCCCGAACAACACGGCGCATATCGTCAATAAAACCCATATCCAACATACGGTCGGTTTCGTCTAAAACAAGCGTATGCGTGTGACGCAAATCAATACTTTTGCGGGCGAGGTGATCTATCACGCGCCCGGGGGTTGCCACAATTACGCGTGGGTGGCGGCGCAAGTCGGCAAATTGTTTGTGGATATTATCCCCCCCGATAATCAACGCGGCGGGCAGATTTTGCCCGTCGGTAATTTTTTGCCATTCTTCCCATATTTGCTCGGCCAGTTCGCGCGTGGGGGATAAAATAAGCGCATTTGCGTCCGGGCGCACCCACAAGCGCGCGGCTAACGGTAACAAAAATGCAAGCGTTTTACCCGTTCCCGTTTGTGCGGTTGCAAGCACATCGCGCCCGGCTAATATATCCGGGATAGCGGACGTTTGCACGTCGGTAGGCGTTTTAATACCTTGGCGGGCAAGTGCGCTTTGTAAAAAATTGGGCAACCGGGAAAAAATATTCATATCAACTTTTCAGCGCTTCTTCGCACTCCTCATTTAAACGTAGCCACTCTTCTTCTACATCTTTAATTTGCGCGTTGAGCAACGCCAGTTCAATACTGCTGTCTGCCGAGTAGGCGCTAAGCAGTTGCTCCTCCAAAACGTGTTTGCGGGCCGTCAATTTAGCCAGTTTTTCATCCAGCGCGCGGATTTCTTTTTTCAAGGGAGCCACCCGCGCCCGGCGGGCCGCCGCTTCTTTACGGGCCAGTTCCTTGGATGTCATTTTATCGCTGGCCAAATCGTTTCTATCATTATTTTTTAAGAGTTGCGCTTTGTAATCGTCCAAATCGCCCATAAAATTTTGGCACGTGCCGCGCCGCACAATCCACAACGTGTCACACGTCAATTCTATCACGTGTAAATCGTGCGTAATCAGCACCACCGCGCCGGTATATTCGTTGAGTGCCTCTAACAACGCTTGGCGGGATTGCAAATCCAAGTGGTTGGTCGGCTCGTCCAAAATCAGTAAATGCGGCGCGTCTTTGGTAATAAGCGCCAATAACAAACGGGATTTTTCACCACCGGAGAGTTGCCCAATAAGCGTATCGGACTTGGCCTTATTCAACCCAAATGCACCCAACTGCGCGCGGATTTGGGTTTCGGTAGCCAGCGGCATCACAGCGGAAAGTTGCTCGTACGGTGTTTTTTCCACATCCAATTCTTCCGTTTGGTGTTGGGAAAAATAGGCAATCTTCATTTTTTTAGCCAGGGTCATTTTCCCGCTCATAAGTAACAAGCGGTGGGACAAGATTTTAGCCAGCGTAGATTTTCCGTTTCCGTTGGCCCCTAGGAGCGCAATACGGTCGTCGGGCTCAATACGTAAATTTAAATTTTCCAACACCGGCTTATCATCGTATCCGGCCACGCCGCCTTCTATGGTAACCAGGGCATTTTGCAACCGCTCGGGCGACGGAAATTCAAAATGCGCCTGCGGGTCTTTGGGGATTTGCGGCGCCGCGCCTAATTTTTCAATCATCTTAATACGGCTTTGGGCTTGCTTGGCTTTGGTGGCTTTGTAGCGGAAGCGGTCTACGAACGATTGCAAATGTGCCACCACACGCTCGTGCTTGGCCGCGGCCAATTTGGCCCCTTCTATGGCGGCGGCGCGGGTGCGTTCGTACGTATCGTAATTACCGTTATACAGTTTAAGTTGAGCGTCTTCTACGTGAATAATTTTATCGCACAAGCGGTTTAAAATGTGGCGGTCGTGGCTGATAATGAAAATGGTTTTGTCTAAGCGCGTTAAATAATTTTCCAACCACAGGGCGGTTTCTAAATCCAGGTGGTTGGTGGGTTCGTCTAAAAGTAAACAATTAGACGGTGCGTATAACGTGGCCGCTAAATTGGCGCGCACCTGCCATCCGCCGGAAAATTCCTGTAAGGGACGGTTGAAATCCGCATTTAAAAATCCGAGCCCGCTTAAAATGGCACTGGCCCGGGCGGTGGCACTGTGCGCGCCCAGAAACTCCAGTTTATCAAACACTTCCGCCATGCGCTGGCCGGAGATGTGTGGGTTTTCCAACTCTTTTTCCAGGCGGGTGAGTTCTTTGTCAGCGGCTAACACATAAGGGAGCAGCGGCGCGGACGGGTCGGCAATATCCTGTGCCACGGAAGCAATTTGCGTACTGCGCGAAATTTCTATTTTCCCGCCGTCCGGCGAAAACTTTCCTTCAATCAGTTTAAATAGCGTACTTTTGCCGCAACCGTTCGGCCCGACCAATCCCACTTTCTGTCCGTCCTGGATCATCACAGAAGTGTCCTCAAACAGCGTGCGCAGCCCAAAATGAAAGGAAAGATTTTGAATATCAATCATAAATATATTTTACTAAATTTATCGTATACTTTCCGACGAGAAATAAACAAACAGTACCTGCTCAGACGGGCCGGGCAATTGACCGCTGTTTCCCGTTTTGAGCGTTTACCAATACAAATTTGACTTTTGGCTAAATTTGATAAAATAGGGCAGGAGTTGTTAGTATGACCCGCGAACTTTTATCCCTGGATTTTTACGGCAACGAGATTATTGCCGCCTTGCTAGCACAAGATGAAAAAACAAACACCTTGCGCGTACGTCGGGCGTTGCGCAAGCCGTGCACGTCGCTGGCGGGGGCACTCGTGCGCGATATGCAAGGCGCGCAAGAAGAACTCTGCGCCGTATTTAACGAAATGGCCCAGCACACGCAGGGGGCTTTGTCCGTCGTCGTGGGCCTGCGGGGACATTTTTTATCGTTTAAACGCGCCAGCGGGTTTGAATCGGTGGCTACGCGCAATCATTTAATAGGGGCTCGCGAAATGGACGCGGCCTTGCACAATTCCGTGCCCACCACGTTGCCGGACACGTTAGAAGTGGTAGACGTATTGCCGCAATCATACAGCATTGACGGAAACGTGGGAATTACCAACCCGCGCGGCATGGCCGGATTTACGCTAGAGGTGGAAACATTTTTATCACTTGCCCTGGCGACACATTTAAAAACGCTTACCAACGTGTTGACCGCGTGCGAGTGTGCGGACTTCCAGATTTTACCCTCCATTATCGCACAGGCCGACCAACTGGTAAACGCGAGCGAAAAACAAACCAATACGTTACTGCTGGACATCGGACAAACGCGCACGTCAGCGGCGATGTTTTACCAAGGAACGTTAGTAGAAGCGTGGGAAATAGCCCGCGGACAAGACCGCTTAATTAAGGCCGTGGCCGACGTGCTACAAAACGACGAAGAAACCACGCGCAAAGTGCTTAACACATACGAACCCGGCACCGATGAACTGATAGATGAAGTGTTGGAAAAAGCCAACACGGATTTACTGCAAGCCCTTAAAAAAGAGTTGTTGGAATCTTCCTTATTATATTTGCAACATCCTTCGCCGCAACTCATCCTTTGCGGAACGGCCGCCGATAAAAAAATGCTCAAACGCTGTAAACAAGTTTTGGGTGTGCGCAAAGCCCGTTTGGCCGCGGCGGACAATTTAGTAAATGACTGCGGCGAAGCCAACACGCCCGCCTATGCCGGAGCGATTGCGCTAGTCAGCCACGCGTTGCAACGCGAAGAGCAGGAACTGGGTATTACGCAAGAAAAACCCGCCGGACTACTGGACGGATTATTAGATAAGTTGGGGCTTAATGAGTTGTTTTAGCAACTAGTTCAAATAATACACTTTGTACGCATCCCCGGCCCCGGACGTATCGTCGTGCGTTTTTTTATAACTGATATTTTGGCATAATTTATTGGCCCGGGCATTGGTAGCCAACGCATAACAAGTCACGCCTTCGTGCCAATAACCGTTATGTGCATAAAAAGCGTTGATGTGTACATTGGGCAACCTACTATCCGTAGCACTAACACCGTTAGCCCCGCCACTCCCCGTATCTTTGCTCAAACGCAGTTGCCATCCCTCCGCCGAATTCATAATCTGGGGAGTTTCCGGCTCAACAGTTCCCGAAAACCCAACCGCCAAACTATCCCAATCGTTGGTATATTCGTTATTGGCTAAATAATAGGCCTCTTGGGCAGACACAACACCCTTTACCATCGTTACTAAATTTGTCAACCGCGCCTTATCCACCGCCAATGTATATTGCGGCAAAGCCACCGCCGCCAAAATACCGATGATGAGAACGACAACTAATAATTCAATGAGCGTAAATCCTTTTGCATTTAAAATGCCCGACAAACCACTTTTGTTTTCCATATATACCCCTCCACAGGAATTTAACATACGCTTATTAAAGCAAAAAAAAAAACGATGTCAAGCCCCCCTTGCCGGGGTGCTCGCCGCACGGGTACAAAAAAGCCCCCCTTTTCTCAAGGAGGGCTCTGAAACAAAACTACAAAAACTACTTATTTTTTTCCGCTAAACGAATGCTTTCTTCCAACGAAACAAACCGCATGTTTTTTAAATCCAAGATTAGTATGTCTTTTTCGCGCTGCGATACGGGAAGTGACTCCGCGTCCACAAACCGCCCAGTTTTTTTATCATACCAATACCCTAACTCTACAACATCGGACGGCGGAGGGATAACCTGCATTTTAACTGCCACAAAGAAACCTGCTCCCGTTTCTTTGGCTTGCTCAATCACATCCGATAAATGGTCTTCTAAGGAAGTCGGACGGCTGGGGTTATCGTGTTTTATAGCCGCTCCATAACGGCCGGCCAAATGGTAATTCACCAATTCATTTAGGGTAGGCACAAACTGGGCATAAACATACTCATTCTCCCCTTCAGTAGAGTTTTTCAATATCTCTACCCATTCTCTGATCCCAAAAGTTCGTTTTACTTTGGCAAACTCTTTAGTAAAGTTTGTTATATAGCCGAGATCCTCCGGGTATTTAATATACCATTTAACCGGGACAGCATCATACTCTATCATTTCACGCCCGAAGTACAAATCGCCCTCCGGAGTCGGATATGCCAAATCGGGCTTAACGGGCTTATTTGTCGGTTGCGGAGTGGCCGCTTCTATACTCTGCGAAACGGAGATAAAGCGTCTTTCTTTGGGGTCTAGTAACAATACATCTTTTCCATCTTTAGCCAATGGCGAGCGCACTCCTATCACAAAAAAACCGGATTGCAACAGCATCCCACGCTCACGCGCTTCATCCAACGCATTTTTGGCATTGGATGTCCACCAAAGTCCCGGCCGATTTAAAAAATCCACCGCCTCCGCAAAGGACGGCACAAACCCGCCGACAAACTTGGCCTCCGGCCCGTACACGTCTAACGCCTGAGATAATTGGTCTATCCACAACGGTTCGCCCGGCACTACAAACGCACGAAATTCATTGCGAAAATCTGCCATATACCCCGGGAAAGAGGCCTCCATAATATGCCGCGTGATTAATTTTTCAGACAGTTTTGGGGAAAGCCGCGGTATCCATTTTTCCCCCCATTTAACACGGCGCGCGTAAGAAGAAGTAGCACCGATTTGCGGCAATATCGCTTGCGATAAAGCACGTCCGACTTGTAAATCGGCCACAACTTGCGAATGGGGGCGAACTAAAGGCGGTTGAGAAATAACCCGGGAAGAGGACCTAACACAAGCGCGGGACGGTTTTTTGGCAGATGCTTTTTTAAACATTCCCCGGCCGAATTGTGCATTGGCAACACCCAAACAACCCACTAAACAACAAAAAATAAGTGCGGCTTTTTTCAGTTTCATTTTTTTCTAACTCCTGTTACTGGTGATGATAATCTAACCGACTTTTTTATTCTCCCAAAAAATGAGGTCCTTTCGCAAGGTACAAAAGGCCTACCCGCAGGTAGGTCTTTGGACCTAAGAATAGTATTTAGCGATGTTTATTGATAAATGCGGCTGCTTCAATGCCCGCTTTGGCACCGGATCCGGCGGCAATAATGGCCTGGCGGTAGTATTTATCGGCGCAATCGCCCGCGGCAAAAATGCCTTCAATGGTCGTATGCGTGCGGTCATCTACTAACACAAGCCCGTTATCGGCCAAGGCCACCAGCGAATCTTTTAAAAATCCCGTTTGCGGCACGGCCCCAATCGCCACGAACACGCCGGACACTTCCAAATCTCTCGTTTCGCCTGTTTGCACGTGCTTGACGCGCAGTCCGGTGACATTTTCTTCGCCTAAAATTTTCTCCGGCACCACATTTAATACAAATTCAATCTTCGGGTTTTTACGCGCTTGTTCCACGGTTACTTGGTCGGCGCGGAACCCTTCGCGGCGGTGGACTAAATATACTTTGGGGCAAAATTGCGCCAGAAAAAGAGCGTCCTCAAAGGCCGTATTTCCGCCTCCCACCACACACACATTTTTGCCGCGCATAAAAAATCCGTCACACGTGGCACAGGCAGAAACGCCTTTGCCGCGCAAGTGTTCTTCCTCGGGCAGCCCGAGCCAACGCGCCTGCGCCCCGGTGGCAATAATCACGCCCGTGGCCTGGTAGGTTTTTCCGCCCGCACACGTGAGGGTAAAGGGCGGCTTTTCCCCTTCAATTTTAATCACTTCGTCCGACGTAAATTCCACCCCCAACCGTTTGCATTGTTTGTGCATGGCGTCCATCATTTCAAAACCGCCCACGGGGTTCACAAAGCCGGCGTAATTTTCAATTTCGCTTGTTTGCAACAGTTGCCCGCCCGGTACACTGCCCCCGGCGATTACCGTTTTCACTCCGGCGCGCACGGCATAAATCGCCGCACTGCACCCGGCGGGGCCGGCCCCAATGATAAGTAAATCTGTCTGTGTCATAACGCTGAAAACTCCTTAAATAATTTGTTAAAAAATTCTACCGGAAACCCCACCACGTTGGTTTTACTGCCTACGATTTTTTCAATAAACGGGTCCTCGTTATCTTGCACGGCATATGCTCCGGCTTTGTCCATGTGCTTACCTGCCAAATGGGTCAGTTCTTTTTCGGATAATTTACGCGCTTTGCATTTGGAAACATCGCACCCGAACACCATTTTTTGTTCTTGCAAGCACATCACGCACACGCCCGTATATACACTTTGCCACGCCCCGTTAAGTTTATGCAAAATACGCAAGGCGTCTTTTTTATCTTTGGGTTTACCGATGATTTCCCCCTTGCAATATACCAGGGTATCGGCCCCAATCACAACCGCCGCGGGATATTTACGCGCCACGTCAAAGGCCTTTTGTACGGATAAGTCTTTCACGCGCGCGGACGGACGTTTTTTCGTACTTTTTTCCGCACATTGCGACGGGATAATATCAAACTTCATCCCCAACTCTTTGAGCAGTTCAATGCGCCGCGGCGATTTAGAGGCAAGTACTAAGTGCATACTATTTCCGTACAAATTTGGAAATGATTAAATACCCTAACACCAAACCAATTGCACCGCAAACCGTTATATGCACCGCCAACGGGTGGATTCCTACGCCATACACCCGGGTAAGCACTCCGGCCATATCCGCCGGTAACAGCGAGGCCAGTTTTTCAAGCCCGAGCCCCAGCACGCCGCCCAGAATAAACGTTAGTACACAAAAGATAAGTCTACGCATAAAAGCACTCCTTATTTAGTTTAAAGTTATTGTATCTTTTTTTATCGGTACTGGGGCGGTTTGTTTGCCGTCTTCATCGTTTGTGAGTCGGTAGCGCATGCGCCAAAAACCTACCCCCGCCAGCACGGCTATGCCCCCCACAATCAACCACGGCCCGGCCAACAGATGCGGTGCTACATAATCCCCCAACACACCTGCTACAAAAAATCCGACGGCAGAACCCATGTTATAAAAAACCATTAAGAGCCCTAAATACCGGCCACGTTTTTCGCGCGAGGCGATATTAGACACCATTGTCTGCTCCCCGGGGGAAACGATTAACTCGCCCACCCCCGCTAAAAATACGCCTAGCGCAATCAATACAAACGAACGGAAAAACCCCACGGAGCCAAACCCCACCGCGTAACACATACATCCCCAAAACATCGCCGAAGATAAACGCCTTTTTGCCATCCATTTAGACGCCGTTTGTTGAAGTAAAATCACCACCAAACCGTTAATCGTAAAAAACCAACCGATAAAATATTCCGGCATTTGCAGGTACTCTTTACAATGGATAGACAACCCCACCACCAGTTGCGAATTGACCGCCGTAATCATCACCACATACAAACAAATGCGGGCCAGGCGTGTGTCTTTAAGGGAGCCGAGCATCGTTACAAAACTGGGTTTGCGCGAGCGAGTCCGCGCCCCTTTTTTAGACGTACGGTCTTTAATCAGGCGTCCTAAATACAAAATCGTCGTAGCATACAAGAGGGCCGTAAAATAAAACGCCACACTATAGGAATAACGCACGAGAAATCCACCCACCGCCGGGCCTAATGCCCACCCGATATTAAGCCCAATGCGAATCATCCCAAACGCCTCTACACGCTCTTTGGGGGTGGTATGGTCGGTTACCCAGGCATTGGCGGCCGGACGGAAAAACGCACCTAAAAATGTAGTGAAAAAATAACACGTCAGCATCCACCCGGCTTGCACGTGAAGTTCAATGCAAAGTGCCAGGGCAAACATCGCCACGATTTGGGAAAACAACCCCCACATCATCACATTTTTACGTCCAAACGCGTCTGCCAGTTCGCCCGAAATAGCACTGGAGACACAACGCGACAACCCGGCCAGCGCCACCACCAACCCCGCCATAGCGGGCGGCAGGTGCTGTTGGCTAATCAGATAAATCGTAAAAAACGGCAACGATAACCCATAACCAAACAGTAAAATCCCGTTGGCTACGGCCACGAGCCACATTCCTTTGCGGGTAACGGCTTGCATAGTTATATTTTATGAAATTTAGCACGGGGCCGCCCGGATTTGCTAAAAAAATGGCGTATTAAAGTAAATTTTGGTATAATATGTCAAGGGATTTTTTATGAATAGGGAAGAAAAACTCCGAGCCAATTTTCAAGAAGTACAAAACTCCCTATCGGCCGCCTGCCAAAGAGCCGGACGTAACACGCAAGACGTAACGCTGTTGGCGGTTACAAAATACGCACAAGACCAAGATGTTTTGTGTTTACTTAGGCAAGGCCTTATTAAACATATCGGAGAATCCCGTGTGCAACAAGCACAAAAACGCTGGACAAGCCCCGAATTTGCTTCGTTCCCTGTGATTAAGCACCTAATCGGACATTTACAGCATAACAAAGCGGCCAAAGCCGCACCGTTTTTTGATTTTATTGACTCGCTGGACGATTTATCTACCGCTGTATTATTGGATAAACACGTTCCGGCCGGTAAAATACTGCGGGTGCTAGTGCAAGTAAAACTGACTACCCGCCAAACGCAAACCGGGTTACCGCTCAAAGAGGCGCGGGCCTTGGTGAAGCAAGTGCGCGAGTTAAAAAACGTGAAGGTTTGCGGGTATATGGCGATTGCCCCGCAAGGCGCGCCGGAAAGGGAGTTGCGGGCCTTGTTCGCCCCGCTTAAACAAGCGTTTGATGAAGATTTCCCCGCCGGACAAGAGCGGTATTTGTCCTTGGGGATGAGTGAAGATTTTGTGGTGGCAGTGGAGGAAGGTTCCACCCTGCCCCGAATTGGAAGCAAGTTATTTGCTTAAAGTTAAGGAGTCCGTATGATTATTAAAGTTCGTTTAATTCCTACCACGGGACGCAACGAAGTAATTAGCCGTATCGGCAGCGTGTTGCGCGTAAAAATCAAAAATAAAAAAGTGGATGACGAGCCGGCTAACGCCCTAATGAAAACCTTTCTGGCTGATTTTTTTAACGTAAAGGAAAGCAGCATTATCATCGTCAAAGGGAACAAAGGCAAAGAAAAAACAGTGGAAGTGCGCGACAAAAGCGAAGAAGAACTACGCCAAATTATGGACTCTATACCGTAGGTTTAAGTTATATAACGTACACATACAACACCCCCGCTAAATTTAGCGGGGGTATTACATATCTACTTTTAGTAAGCAGCAAATTGTGGGGCAAAACCAGCACAAAATTTTCTTCCCCTGGCCGTATATCCCGCACAAGAACCAAAACCCCTCATATCTTCAGCCGCCGAAAATTGCAACTCTTTGTTATCCACACATTCTGTATGAGTACTGTTTTTACCGGGGCAGTAATAAAAAATAAATCCTCCGGCCGTATTATCAATGTGAAAATCTTTTCCACATGACCATAACTGCCCCACGGAACCACCACCCGTTTCCCAACAAGACGCGGGCATTTCTACATCTAACAGATTAATATCATACACATATTGACCCGTCGCCATATAGTGAGTATGTTTGGCGGTAGCCAATGTTTTTAACAAAGTCATATACGGTTGTATCCGTGACTTTAACACGGCTTGTTGATATTGCGGCAGAGCCACCGCCGCCAATATGCCGATAATAAGGACGACTACTAATAATTCTATCAGTGTAAAACCGCCTAATTTGCACCACATTTTATTTTTCATAACGATCCTCTTTTTTGCTAGATTTTACCTACACGTAAAGTCTAGCAAAAAAAAAAACGATGTCAACTCTTTCTTATGCCTTTTTAAAAAACAACGCGAAGAAAGGTCACGCCTCAAAGGGGGAGCGGATAAGAGAGAGCGGGTAAAAGAATAGGGGTACGAAGTCCCGGCAAACGCAAGTTCGCGCCCCTAATCGTCAGCGGTTCAAGGCCTCGCGCCTGCCCCCGGCAAGGGAACTGACAAGGCGCGGAAAAGCGAAGCCCCAGTAAATAGAAAAGACGTCCTCAATAGTCAGCGGTTCAAGGCCTCGCGCCCGGCCTGGCAAAGGTCCTCTCGCTCGTCATTCCGCAGCGTCTTAATGCGGAATGTAGCGAGGGGCCCTTAACAAAGGTCTTGACAAAGCAAAAAAAAAAAACGATAATAGAGTATCAGTTAAAAAATAAAGGAGCAAAAAATATGAAACAAGAAAATAATAATTTGTTATCCCAACCACCCGCCCCGTTATATTCCGCACTAAGACACTGCGGAATGACGAACGGGGCGGGGTGTGGTTTCCCCTCGCCCCTTGCGGGAGAGGGTGCCCGGAGGGCAGGTGAGGGGTATAAAAA
>JAZRIL010000034.1:0-9990 GCA_045645285.1 Elusimicrobiaceae bacterium
AACGGGGCGGACTTGCGGTATGACAATTCTTTTTCTACGTCAAATCTTACTTGACCTACAACGGCTTTACAACCACTTTTATTTTGCATACATATCCCTCCACAGAGAATGAATATATGCAAATCCTAGCAAAAAAAAAAAACGATGTCAAGCCCTTTTTTTATTGCCGCGCTATATCCCGCATAGAAACACTGCGGGATGACGAGCGCGGCGCGATGCAAGCCTTTTTTTGTGCCTTTTTAAAAAACAACGCAACAAGCAAACAAAAAAGTAAAATAAATTTATGCGTCCTATCGTACTTTGCGGCCCGACCGCCTCCGGCAAAACCGAACTCGCTTTAGCCCTCGCCCATCAACTGGGTGGACGTATTGTGTCGGCCGATTCACGCCAAGTATATAAGCACCTTACGATCGGCACCGCCAAACCGCAAGGCGTGTGGGAAAACGGCACGTACCGCGTGGACGGCGTACCGTATGAGTTGGTGGATTTTCTGGACGTTACCGAAACCTTTAATGCGGGGGCATTTTGCAAGCGCGCGCGGGAAATTACTGCTAAAAACCCAAACACTCCGCTTATTTTTGCGGGCGGAACCGGCATGTATCTGCACGCGTATTTTGTAGGCATGGACGACTTACCGCCGAGCACACCTGAGTTGCGTGAACAATTAGAAAAAATTTTAGCATGTGAAGGCAAAGAAGGGTTATACGCGCGGCTAAATGAAAAAGACCCCACAAGTGCGGCGCAAATCCCGGTGGGGAACGTGCAACGCACAATGCGCGCGTTGGAACTGTGCTTACTAACCGGCAAGCCCGCCAGCGAACTTAAAAGCGGAAATTTCTTTAAACTCCCCGACGAAAAACAAGTGCATTTTGTAATTTTGGATTGGGATAAAGACGCTCTTTGCCGCCGCATCCAAGCGCGTACAGAACAAATTTTTGATGGAATGTGCGAAGAAACCCGAGCACTTTTGGCCGCCGGATTTACGCCGGACATTCCCGCGCTCAAAAGTTTGGGGTACCCACAAGCGGTGGAATTTTTGCAAGGAAAATTAAGCCGTCCAGCGGCGTTGGAGCGCGTTATTATTCTAACGCGCCAATATGCCAAACGCCAGCGCACCTGGTTCAACCGCTATACGAATGCAACTAGATTACCACTCACAAATCTATCGGATTTCCAACCGAAAAAACTAGCCGCGCAAATTTTACAAGTCCACAAAAAATCCGCTTGAGCCCAGGCCCAAGGGCCCATTTTCATTTGGGCCCAAAGAACCCAACCACTTAGGTCCAAAGGCCCTGGTTTGTTTATAGATATTTTCATACACTTAAGGTAGCAATTATAACCTCAAAAGGAGAAAGCATATGTTGAGAAAAGGCAGTTTATTACTCGCGGCGTTGTTGGCTACCAATTTCGCCGCGGCACAGTGGGTGTGGGGCCTTAGACCTAAAAAACCCGTTGTTAAAAAACCGGCTGTTAGCACCACGGTCAAACCAACCAAATACGTACAGCCCACCGTCCCTGCAATAAGTCAAAAAGTAGCACAACAACTCGCGCAGTTGGCACAACAACCTATTGTTCTGGAGACGTTGGCTAGAGCGGCCAGAGAAGCAAACAAGGTAGATGCTTTAAGATATTTGGCAAAGATTCAGCCTAACATAGTTGTGAAAAGTCTTGTACCAGATCCCACATTCTTAGCAAAAATACTAACCGAGGATGTTACTATTACTGACCCGGAAGTTTACTATGAGGCCATCTATCGCGGGAATCTGGCATCGCTAGCGTTGTTATGTGAGCGAACCCATCCTTCGGCAACAAGAAAATACTATATGTTTTACGAGGCATTGCGGCGGGATAACTTGGAAATTGCACAAACTTTGTTAGATATGTTTGGATTAGACATCAATGCCTATCCTGAATCGACAGAGCCCTTGCTCCTAAAATTCGGGAATTCATCTTACGAATGGGACAAAGAGGATGCTGTGAGGCGGCTGAACTTCTTACTCAAAAATGGTGCCGACCCGAATTTGGTACTTGACACAGGATATTCCGTATATCTTACATTACTTCTGAACCCCAAATTTGCTTATCCGGAATTACTTGAAAAATACGGTGCAAAATTGGAAGGCGAAATGTTGGAAAAAGCCAATCTGGAATTGCATAATGCAATTCATGTATATGGGCGGACCGTACAACTTGTAGAAGCTGGGGCGGACCCGAATTTCAAAAAGGACGGGATGACGCCGTTGGAACGGGCCAAAAGACGCCTCTCTCAGATAGAAGATGAGTTTGATAGCGAAGCATTCGCTCTAAGAGACGTGATAGAATTCTACGAAAGTTTATCCGACGCCGACTAAGTAATAAACCGACTTATAACACCAAACTCCCCGGGCCAACACCCGGGGAGTTTAGTTTATCAAAAGTCGCTTGGCACTTATTCCAACGCCATAAAACTGCTGTTGATACTTTTTACAATCGCTTTAAAATCTTTATCGGTCGGTTCAATAAATCCGTTTTCCGCACCGATGACCCGCAAATTAGGTACGTGGTTGCGGATAAAATTAAGCGTTGATCCGTTAAATCCCGTAAACAAAAAATAATCATCCGCGTTTTTGAGCGTGAGCACGGTTTTCCCTTCGTCATTTTGGAAAGAGGCACTGCCGTCGCGACCATACAATAAAGACGACACCACCCCCGCCAAATCCCCTTGCGTAGTAAACACACCGCCGCCGGAGTTTCCGCGCTGCACCCCAAACCCCGGCGAAATAAAATGCTGTAATTCTTTCACAAAAAACACATCCGAAGAAGGGGCCACCAAATAGGTAAGCGTACCCTGCGTCAGTAGCGGCACCGCCAGCGTAGGCAAAAACCGCGCCGTAGGCAAATTAGCCGCCCCGACCAGCCGCACTCCCAGCGCATTTAACTGGGCTTTGGTTTCCGGACTGTCTTTTACGGCCGCCTCAAACTGGGAGGGCGAAATCCGTTCCCACTGGGTTTGTTTTCCGTTCCACGCTTCATAAAAATACTCGGCCGAATCATCCAGTTTAATAAGTGCCACATCCACACTACTCACCCGGTTTTGCCCCGGGAAAAATCCCTCATAAATAAATACATTTTTATCGGAAGAACTGTGGTTGATCCGCACGCTTTGGCGCAGTTCCCCCTCGGCCTGGGCCAAATTGATTTGCACCGTACAGGGTAATGAATCCCGGCAAGCGTTGTACACACAGTGCGCCGCCGTCAAAAACCACTTTGGTGCAATACGCACCGCCTGGCACGCATATACTTGCGTAGGCCCCACGGCCGCCTTATCCGTACGCCAAACGGCAATTTCTTTTTGAACCAAAAAAGCATCCTCGCGCACGCGGCCTGCATTTTCCTCCTGGGAGTACCCGCTCGCGGTAAAACAACCGATAATCAGTAGAGCCAATATCATCTTTCTCATATACTAAGTATATATAAAGAAACAGAAAAAAACCACTTTTTTAAGGGAAATTTTTTACCCACACCCGCTAAATATAATATAATAGGTTATATGATTACTACTGTGTCTTTGCTCATTTTGTTTAGTTATCTACTAGGTTCTGTTCCCACCGGATACCTCGTCGCCAAACAGGTGATGCACATTGATATCCGCGAGCACGGCTCGGGCAACCCCGGGGCCGCTAACGTCTACCGTACCGTCGGTAAATGGGCCGGTATTTCCACGTTTCTCATTGATGCGTGTAAAGGGTTTATCCCCGTTTGTTTGGCCCGCCACTACTGCCCGGATTATTACTGGGTGGCTATTGCGTGCGGCGTGATTGCCATTTTGGGCCATATGTGGACGATTTATCTAAAATTCCGCGGCGGCAAAGGCGTAGCCACTTCCGCCGGCGTGTTTGCGGCGTTGTTACCCATTCCCACCGCCATTGCGTTTGCGTCGTTTGTAGTATGTGTGGCGTTGTGGGGCCGCATTTCTATCGGTTCTATTTGCGCGTGTATTGTACTGCCGCTGTGCAGTTTCTTTATCGGCAATCACCCCATGTCTGTTAATTTAATGGTAACGGCTATCGGGTTATTGGTTATTTACAAACACGTACCGAATATCAAACGGTTGCTCGCCCAAAAAGAACTCAAATTTGAAGACGGTGCTAAAAAGAGAAAATAATATGTTAAATATCCGTAAAGTGACCGTCCTGGGGGCGGGTATCTGGGGCAGTGTTATCGCCCAACATTTAGCCAAAAAAGGGTTAGCAGTTTCGTTGTGGGAATATAATGAAACGTTATTAAACGCGCTCAAAACCATGGGCCGTCATCCCAACATCCCCAACTTCAAAATCCACGACAACATCCGCTTGACCGGCAACGTGGCCGAGGCCGTGGCCGATACGGATTTGATTATTTTTGTTATTTCTTCCAAAGCCATCCGCAACTTCTGCCGCACGCAGTTAAAACCGTTGTTAAACGGACGCGTGGTGCCGGTGATTAGCGCCTCTAAAGGCATTGAGGATAATTCGTTCAAAACCATTTGCGAAATTATTGAAGAAGAACTCCCCCATTTAACCGGTAAAGTATTGGCATTTTCCGGCCCGAGTTTTGCGTTGGAAGTCGCCCAAAATGTACCCACCAAAATTATGTTGGCAGGTACCCATGATGAACTGGTGCAGGAAATCGCCCAAGTTATCAGCGGCGACCCGATTATCGTGGTCCCCGCCAAAGACCGCCGCGGCGTAGAATATGGCGGCGGGATTAAAAACGTACTCGCTATCGGGTGCGGAGTAATTGACGGTATCGGCGACGGAGCCAATGCCAAAGCCGCGCTTATTACACAAGCGTTGCAAGAGATGCGGGACCTGCTCGTCAGCCAAGGCGGCGAGGCGGCCACCGTGTACAGTTTAGCCGGATTCGGTGATGCGATTTTGACGGGTATGTCCGCTATTTCGCGCAACCGCCGCTTGGGTGAAAAACTGGGCGCGGGGCTTTCGTTAGAAGAAGCCAAAAAGGAAGTCGGCACAATTGCCGAGGGCGTTAACTCTGTACAAAGCGTGTACGATATCGCCCGCAAAAACCATTTAAACACCCCCATTATTGACGCCGTATGGCAGATTGTGTGCCAAGGCCAAAAGCCGTGTGTGCTCTTGCACGCCATGGGTTTTATTAACCGGGGGAACAAATAATATATAGCCCGGCCGGAAAGTCTGTTTCCGACGGGTTTTTTATCCCTAATTGAGGAAGTAAGTTATGAATAAAGACGATGTGATCCGGCACCTAACCCGGAAGGTAATTGATAAAAAACTCGCTAAAACAGCGGTGGACGGTGTTTTTGAAATCATTAAACACGGCTTAAAACGCGACGGAAAAGTAGTGATTAGTAACTTCGGTTCGTTCCACTTAAAAACGGCCCGGCCTGTTACCCGCCACAACCCTAAAACGCGCGAAAAAGTACAAGTGCCCGCCAAACAAAAAGTACGGTTTAAACCGTCTGAAAATATCTTAAAGAAGTGATAAAAAACCCCCGGTAAAAATACTGGGGGTTTTAAAAACGCCACCCCCTACGCAAAAATTATTTCAAACTGATAAGCGTCAGGATAATTTCTATTTTTCCATCCTTATACAGCAGTTCATGCGGGACCTGCACCGCCCCGAAAGAATCCGCCGGAGCGTATTGGCTGTACGTCAATTCGGCCGTATTTAAAAGCGTAGAGGTCTTGGCCGCGGATGGATACACTTGCCCGTTGTGATAGGTAAGCCGCACCGTGGATGATGGATTTTTATACGTAACGGTCCGTTCGTTATTTTCCACGCGAAAACGCTGATACACCCCCACATCTAACAAAAGCAAATTCAAAAACTGGTGAATCCGCCCGCGTACAAGGGCTGTATCCGCGTCGGGAAATAAATACCGGTAAGCAATCCCGGCCGGAGTCAGCGTGGCTTGCATCACCCGGTACGCGCCCGTACCCATGACCGAAATATCAAAATCTTCTTCGCCGATTTTTTTGACTACCAGCACCCCTTCTACACTATTATTACTCATTGTACCAACCAGTTTGAAAGCGGCTTGCGAATAGCCCCCGGCAAAAAAATCTACTTTTTTTGTAACGCGCACTTGCGGCGGAATTTGTTTGACGGCCCGACCCGCACACGCACCCAACCACACGGCTACACCTAAAATAAAAATTCGTTTAAACATATACCTCTCCTTATTATGATATTATAGATATTATGGGAAAATTTGTCCTTTATCTTTTTACGTTTTGTGCGTCGCTGGCGTGCACGTATGCCCTTTTGCCGCGGCTGACCCGTTGGCTCGGGCCGTACTTATTAGACAGGCCCGGCGGGCTTAAAACGCATGCCGGAGCGGTGCCGGCACTGGGCGGAAGCGGGATTTTTTTAGGACTGAGTTTAGTGCTTATTTGCATCCGGTTTACCACACAATTTCCATCGGGAACGCTACACAGTTTGCGCGGCATTATTTTAGGCGGCACTCTGATTTTTGCCATGGGACTTTGGGACGATTTAACCAAACCCCAAGGCCTGCCCGTTTGGGTCAAACTGCTCGTGCAAGCGGCAGCCACGGCGTGCCTTGTTCATTACGGAATTTTAATACGCGTGGTTGCCTCACCATGGATTTCGTATCCGCTTACCTTTTTGTGGATTGTGGGGCTGACAAACGCATTTAATTTACTGGATATTATGGACGGACTTTGTACCACGCAAGCCATGGTGTGTACGTTGGGGCTTGCCTTCATTACGTTACCTTCCGAATGGATATACGTAAATTTTGCCGCGCTGGCATTACTGGGCGCATGCGGGGGCTTTTTGCCGTTTAATTTTTCCTCCACGCAAAAACTTTTCTTGGGCGACAGCGGATCCAATTTACTCGGATTTTGGATTGCCGCACTTTGTTTAGCCACCGGCTACAGCGGGCATTCTAACTGGGGGTTTTTGGCCCCGCTACTCATCGCTTTTGTGCCGATTTTTGATATTTCTTTTGTCACGCTTACCCGGCTCAAACAAGGTAAAAATCCGCTGCAAGGCAGCCCCGACCACGCGGCATTGTTGTTGCGTAAAGCCGGGTGGAAAACAACTAAAATCGTGGGTGTGTTTGGGGCGGTGGCCCTCGCAAGTAATGCCTTGGCGTTTGTGTTAACTTGGGCCGCACCGGCAGTGATTGCCTGCATCTTGGTAGGGGTGGCTTTGGCTGCGGCTTGGGGCGTCTGGGCGTTAGGGAATTTGGGAGCGGACCATGCACGTTAAAACACTTATTTTGGGCGGCGGACTAACCGGACTTAGCACCGCATATCACTTGGAAAAACTCGGCCAAACGGATTATCTCATCTTAGAAAAAGAGCACAAACCCGGCGGTCTGTGCCGCAGTATTTATAAAAACGGTTTTACGTTTGATTATTCCGGGCATTTGCTACATCTGCATACTGCACAAGGTAAAAAAATCGTGCGCGAATTGCTCGGTGCTAATATCCACCGCCTTACCCGCCGCGCATTCATTGATATCGGCAACGTGCGCGTGCCTTTCCCGTTTCAAGCCCATTTATACGCCCTTCCCCCCGATGTGCGCCAAGCGTGTGTGGACGGCCTTTTAGCCACCCGGCAAGTACTAAAAACTCCCCCAAAAAATTTTGAACAATGGTGTTTGCGTACGTTGGGCCAAGGCATTTATGATGTGTTTATGCGCCCGTATAACACCAAACTGTGGGGCCGCGCCCCGCGCGAACTGACGTGCGAATGGTGCGCGCCGTTTGTGCCTGCTCCCACCATCAAAGAAATTCGCCAAAGCGCCTACCAAAAACCAAGAAAAAAATGGGGCTACAATTCGTTTTTCTACTATCCCAAAACAGGCGGTTGCGGCGCGCTGGCAGAGGCCTTAGCGGCGCGTGTTTCCCGCTTGAAAACCAACACCCCGGTTACCCAAATTGACCTGCAAAACAAAACCGTGCGCGCCGGCGGAAAAACAGTTGCGTACGACGTGCTTGTCAACACGTTGCCTTTACCCGTGTTTTTGCGCTTACTAAAAAATGCTCCCGCTCTTACCGCGCTGGCGGACCAATTCGTCACGCAACCCGTTAGCGTATATCAGGTGGCCCTGCGCGGGACGCCCCAAGCATTTCATTGGATTTATTTTCCCGATGACAAAATCCCTTTCTATCGCGTGGGAGTACAGAGCAGTTTTTCTCCCGACAATGCCCCGCAAGGCACGTACGCTTTGTATGTAGAACTGCCCGGAAACGTGCGGCCCTCGCTTAGCAAAGAGCGTCATATCTACCACTCCCTTCTTCAAAAAGGTATAATATCTGCATACGACGAAAAATTATTCTCTTTTTGGCAAACCTTGCCTTATGCGTATGTGGTGTACGATAAAAACCGCGCCCGTGTGTTGCGTCGCGTTTTAACCACCCTGGCCAAGTCCCGTTGTATTTGCGCCGGCCGGTACGGAAAGTGGGAATATTCGTTTATGGAGAGTTCGCTCTTGCAAGGGCAAGCCCTCGCTAAACTAGGTAATGAGGTGTTATGAAAGTTCTCGTTTTTGGGGGCAGTTTTGACCCCGTCCATAAAGGCCATGTTGCGCTACTGCGCCGGGCTATTAAACAAATTGCGCCCGATGTAACGCACGTGGTACCGGCGTACCATTCCCCGTTTAAAGCCAAATCGCCTACGCCGTTTCGGTTGCGGATGAAAATGCTTAAACAGGCCTTGTCCGGCCTACACAAAAATTTGATTTTTGACGATTACGAACTGCGCCAAGGCGGTAAAACCTACACCTACCAACTCATTCATTATTTGCAAAAACGCTACAACCACCCGGATATTTATTTACTGGTCGGCACGGATTGTTTGAACGATTTACACAATTGGAAAAACCCGCAAGTGATTTTTGATAACGCCACCGTAGTCGCCGGCAAACGCAAAGGTTATAACGAAAATCCGGCCCGGTTTAAACACGTGTTTTTACCGGGGTTTTTCCCCAAACTTTCTTCCAGCCGCGTACGGGCGCATATTTTATCGTGCGGGGCCGTGCCCGATACGGTGCCCAACAAAATTGTGGACACGATTTACAAATATAAGTTATACGGGCTGGACGTACACGAGTGGCTGAAAGCCCATTTAAAACCCAACCGCTATTTGCACTCGTGCAAAGTGGCCGAAATGACGGCCGCCTTAAGCGACATTTACGACGTCAATGTGGAAACCGCCGTGCGCGCCGGCATCTTGCACGACGCCGGGAAGGGCTTTTCCGGCCCGGAACTGATTGCGTTTTGCCAAAACCACAAGATAAAAGTACCGTTTTTTGAGGACATCTGCCGCCAAGAACCCAGTTTATTGCATAGTTTTGTTTCGGCCTGGCTGGCCAAACATCAGTTTGGCGTCAAGGATGCCCAAGTGGTACGCGCCGTGGCCGAACATACGCTGGGCAGTTTAAAGATGAGTACCCTGTCCAAAATTTTATTTGTCGCCGATATTTCATCCAAAGACCGCAAGTACAAAGACGCGTTTCTCATCCGCAATCTGGCCATGCAGGACTTAGATAAAGCCCTTTTATACGCCGCAAACCGTAAACTGCTTTTTACCATTGATTCGCAAAAATGGCTTTGCCCGTTGGGGATTGACTTATGGAATCACCTTATCAAGCAAGAAAAATAATAGAACTGGTATTGCTGGTTTTATTTCTAGGGGTGTTGGGGTGGGCCGGCTGGTCTTACGACCGCTCGCCGTGGATGCACTCCTTGGCCGCCCACGCGGATCAACCCATAGAAATTACTTTCATCACCGACCCCGTTATGTTTGTTTCCTATACGCCCGCTACCCGCCAAGCCCAAGTACGTGTACTGAGCGGGAAAAAACAACTCAAAGACCCGCAAGAGCGCGTGCAACAATTATTGGCGGCGGAAAAAATTACCCCGCAAACACCACTCAAATATTTTATTCCCGCCCAAACCGACCGGGAAAAATTTTGGGATGATTTCAAATATACGCTGGCTCGCTGGCGTTACAACC
>JAZRIL010000035.1:0-11314 GCA_045645285.1 Elusimicrobiaceae bacterium
AACGGGGCGGACTTGCGGTATGACAATTCTTTTTCTACGTCAAATCTTACTTGACCTACAACGGCTTTACAACCACTTTTATTTTGCATACATATCCCTCCACAGAGAATGAATATATGCAAATCCTAGCAAAAAAAAAAACGATGTCAAGCCCTTTTTGTGCCTTTTAAAAACAAGGCAAAAAGGAAATAGTTTAGGTATACACCGGCTATTTGTAAGAAATTTTTTACGGAAGTACTTCAAAAGAAATGCGGTCTTGTTGGTGGTTGCATGATACCGTCAATTGATGTTTGCCCGCCTCAAGCGGCCACCACAAGCGGCACGCGGTTTGCGGTTGTTTTTTACCGTCTAATAGCCACGTGCACTTGTTTTGTGCACACGCGGCTTGCCAAAGCACTTGTTGTAATTTTTTGGAAACAGACGGGTCAATTTGGTACACATCGCTCGTTGTGGGGGAATCAATTTTGACAGGGGTAGCCACGCGATGTTTGCCGTCGCACACTTCGGGCAAATGTCCCGCCAAAAAAACTTCTTCTTGTATGTGCGTACATTTTTTCCCGGCTAATTTTCCGCTGTGCGTACACACCCGCGCAGACACAACTCCCGTCGGCGCGGTAAACGGCGGCGAAGGATATTTTTCATTTAAATAGACGGCCAAATCGTGCAAAATCGGGCCGGCTCCCGTCACGCCGGACACTTTATGCATCGCCGAAGCATTAAAATTTCCCACCCATACCCCCACGGTCCAGCGCGGCGTGTAACCAAAAGCAAAATTATCTTTATAATCTTTGGAAGTACCCGTTTTGGCGGCCATTTCAAATGGCACCGCCAGGGCCGAATTGAGCCCAAACGCGGCGGCGCGGGCTTGGTTATCTTTTAAAATATCGTTTACCAAATACACCGCAGGCGAAGACAACACCCGACGGGGCTTGCCGGCCAGTTGGATAAACGGCTCCCATGCTACCAAAAGCGGCTTATACGCCCCTCCGCGCGCCAGTGTGGCGTAAGCATTGGTTAGGTGCAACAGTTGTACTTCGCCGTTACCTAATGCCAAACCTAACCCGTAGAAATCGGCCGGACGTTCCAATTCCGTCAGCCCTGCGCGGTGCAACGTATCCAACAATTTCGGCGTGCCGATTTTCTCCGCCACTTTCACTGCAGGCACATTGTACGAACACGCTAGCGCCGTCCGCGCGGACACCAACCCGTGGAAACTTTCGTCATAATTACGCGGGCGGAAACCGCCTTCAAAGAAAGTATCTTCATCGGCCAATAATTCTGCACTCGTCAACGAACCGGACTCAAATGCCAACCCATACACAAACGGTTTTAGTGCCGATCCGGGCTGACGAAGTGCCCGCACCCCGTCCACCTGGCCTTGATTTTTTACGTCCTGAAAATCGGCCGACCCCACATACGCAAGCACCGCGCCGGACGCATTTTCCACCACCACCACGGCGGCGTTGGTAACATTTTGTTCTTGTAATTTTTGGATATGGGTTTTTACTAATTGTTCGGCGTAGAGTTGGATATTTTTATCCAGCGTACTACGCACCCGGCTCATTGAGTCAGGTAGCAACGGCCGCAAAAACCGCGTAAAATGCGGGGCCTCAAACGGCCGGGCCGCGGCGCGCAAAACAACCGGCTCCCGAATAGATAATTGATACATTTCCTCGTCAATCCAGTTTTCTTCCTTCATGCGGCGCAACACATAATTGCGACGCTCGTACGCGCGAGAAGTATATTTAAGCGGATTATACCGCGTGGGCGATTTAATCAACCCCACCAAAAACGCCGCCTGCGCCAATGATACTTCCGCCGCATCCACCCCAAAATAAAATTGTGCCGCTGCCTGTACCCCTTGTGTTAAATGACCAAACTCTACCCGGTTAAAATAGTCCTCTAAAATTTCCTCTTTGGTATGGTGCTGTTCCCATGTTTTGGCTTGCCAGGCCTCGCGCATTTTTCCCCACCAACTTTTGGGCCGCGGCTCTATAACGCGCACGAGTTGCTGGGTAATGGTAGAGGCGCCGGACACCACCTCCCCCAACGACATATTCTGCCACAACGCCCGCAACACGGCCTGCACATCCACGCCGTCATGCTCGTAAAAACGTTTATCCTCCGCCGCTACGGCCGCCGCCAACAGCCACGGCGACATCTCCCCCAATGCAACGGGAAAATAATAGGTATTATTTGCCGACAGAAACCCCCGCATGGCCAGACCTTGGCGGTCGGTCAGGCGGATAGAGGGCATTAAAAATTTTTCTTCCCCACCTATAAGCAGGCAGGGAAGAAAAATCAGTAGAATAGCCCCCACGTATTTTTTCATTTTTCAATAACAAGTTGTCCGGTGGCGTTCCGCCCGAATGTAGCCGGTTCGTACATCAAACTGACCCACGCACTCGGGTAGGCAAATGTGCCGTCGGTTACTGCCGTTACCATGTAGGTAAACGTATGCGCGCCGGCCGGTACATAATCGGCAAAGGCCGCCACGCGCCCTTCGTAACGGGCCATGCGGCCAAACGGACTGTCGGCTGACAGCAAACTTTCCGGCCCGGCTGTTTGCTCGGTCGCCAAAGAGGTATTAACGGCCTCTACTCCGGCCGGAATAAAATCTTCCACTACCACAAAATGACGCGGGGCCGCGGTATTTACCGTCAACGTAACGTAATAGCGCTGGCCCGCTTGCAAGGTTTGTACTTCCGTACCGTCTTGCGTGGTAATGCGGCGGGAAATTTCAAACCCGGCATTCACCGGCGTCGTGTAGGAAGCCGGCACATACGTTTGCGTCAGCGTGTAATACAACGTGCCTACCCCGGTTTTGGACACAGTTACGCGAGCCGTATTTTCTTGCGCGTAAACGTGCGCAAACGGCCACGCCACTGTTTTTTCCGTTACGTTACGTCCTTGAAATTGAGCCGTCACTTCCGGCAGTTGGGCCACAGACGCCCGGGCCGTAAAATCGGGCGTTTGGGTTTCCTGTGTTTGCGCGTAAGTCGTAAGCGCACGCAACACGGCGGCATTGTCTGCGGTGCTTCCCCAATTTCCCTGGGCATTACGTTGGCTTAACAACCACGCCACGGCTTGGGGGGCTTGAACAAAGGGCTCTTTACTTTGCAACAACGCTTCCAACGCCAGTGCCGTAGCCGATACGTCCGTACCGTGCAACCACGGCATGCGCGGAGCAGAGAAATAAACCGTCGTCGGTGTGTAAGATAACCGATTGAGTAACATCTGTGCCAGGGCTTGCCGGACGTCTTTGGTCCGGTTCAATACAACCGCCGCTTTTAATAAATACGCCACCGCCGGCAAAGGTAACGCTGTGCGTTGCGCATACAGGGTATTGAACGCCGCAGACACTTCCCGCCCTTGCAACGCCAACGCGTACACACTTTGCGCGCGGGCGGTTTGCGTTTCGGGCCCCGTATATTCAAAGGCGCGCACGGCATCTTTGGCAAACGATTTTTCCAACCAATCGGCGGCACGCGTAATTACTTTTTCCGGCGCGGTGAGTCCGGCTTGTTGGGCCAGAAAAGCACTTTCCAACGCGTAGGCCGTAACGTACGGATCCGGCAACGCTTGCGGCCAATAGCCAAGGCCGCCCGAAGACGTTTGATAATCCGGCAAACGGTTTAATACTTCCTGGGCTTGCTTTTTAAGTTGGGAAATATCTCCCCCAAACTGTTCTATAAGTTGCGGACTGGTCAATACCGGACGTATTTTGGAGAGTTGCTGTTCCAAACAATCATACGCATACGTCTGCAAATACGTCAACGCCCCACGTAAATTAAGTAGCATAGTGGGAGAAAGCGAAAGCGTAACTTGGTTGAGCGAACTGGGTAATACTAAGTCCGGCTTGGCGACTAATTCTTCCCGGGTTTGCGCCGTGTGGTTAAATAACGCCAACGTTTGCGCTTTTTCCACAGGGGCTACCGTTACATGAGTTAATACGCCGTCCTTTTCCCCGCGGCCTTTTACCCACAAGGCCACTTGCGCCACTCCGGTTTGGGCGGCACGGCACGGCCAGGAGACTTCGTGCGCTTTGCCTAAGGGCACTGTAATTTCTTGGGTAGGAGTTCCGGTTAATTGCACCGCTCCGCTGGCCGCGGCTTGCACGGACAGTACGCCTTTTTTGTCGGCATAGTTATAGACGACCGCCCGGCAAGAGAACTCGTCCCCTCTGCGCACCAGCGTAGGCACGGCCGACGTAATCATCAGCGGTTTAGAAACGGTAAATTGTGTTTGTGCCACGCCAAATTCCTGCGGGCGCGCCGCCAATGCCATCACCCGAAAACGCGTCAAGTTATCCGGCAATTTAAATTTTACTTCCGCACGGCCTTTTTTATCGGTTTGCAAACGGGCCTGATAAAACGGCACGAACGAAAAATGACTGCGCAAATCCACACCGCCTAATTTGGCATAGGCCGAACCGCCACCGCCACGGTTTTCCCCTTTCTCGCCAAAGTTGCGCTGGCCAATGACGTACGGACGGTTGGCCGAGGTAAACACGGAAAGCGGCCGCATGCTGTAAAACGCATCAAACGGGTCGGGGGTTTTGTAATCCGTTAACGCCAGAACCCCTTCATCCACCACCCACAACACCACATCGGCGGACACACCCTTTTTCCCGAGTTGGGTGGAAAGTTTAAGCGTCACTTCTTCCCCGGGGCGATACTCTTTTTTATCCGCACGCACCGACACCTTCATTTTTTTAGTGACCGGTTCTACCTTTAACTCTACATATCCCATTTTACTTTGCGGTTTGCCCAAATCCACCCCGTCGCCGGTAACCGGGGCGGCACTGCGTCCCTTGACCAGCGTAACGCTTACAAAGACGTTAGGCATATAATTTTCTTTGATGGGAATATCTATGTAGTCAGCACCGCCTTTAACCGAAGTGGTCCACGCCTCTAAAATTCCTTCCCGCTCTACTGTAACCAAGGCCTGTGCCACGTCGTATCCACTAGGCACGCTGATACGGGCGGTTTGACCGGGCAAGTACGAATTTTTATCTTGCTTGAGCCGCAAAATATCATCATCTTTTTGCGCCCACGCCGGCCCGTCTTTCCCATATACCATGACATCAAAGCCGCCTTTTACCGGATGTCCGGCCTGGTCTTGCGTCAGCAAGGTTACTTGATAACTTCCGCTCTCTTGCGGTGTAAACGTAAAGGCGGAACCGGCAGAACCGACGGAAAAAGTTTGGCTGGGCAGTTCCACTTCCTCTTTGGTGCTGACCCATTCCAACCGCCCCGACAACCCCACCTTGCGCACGCTATGCCACTCTATTTTGCGCACTTGGGCCGTAACGGCCGGGGCTTCCACCCGTTTACCGTCGCTGGAAACAGCCACCACTTCTACCGATAGCGGTTGGCCGGCCCGTGCATAACTCTCGGGCGTTTTCGTACCGAGATAGAAAGCGGCCGGGTGTACCAGCACCGATTTACGGGAAAACAAGTCTTGCTTGGCCGGGGATTGCACTCCGGCTTGCGCAAACACGCGCACGGGACCTTGCACCTGTGGCAAGCGCGCGGCAAACGAAGCCGCGCCTTGATTATCCGTCGCAGCGGAGTCGGAAATCAACCATTTACCGTTTTGAGAAAACTCATCTTCACGCACGAAATACGGCGTAAAAACGTATCCGTCAAATCCTTCCGGTTCAAACCACGCCGTTTCGCGCCGCAACGTCCACTTGACGGGTGCTTGTGCCAACGGCGCACCAAACTGATAATTGGCCGCCAACGTAAAACGGGCCTCATCTCCCCCGGTATAATCGGCCTTGTCCGATTGCAACGTAATCGCAAATTCAGCCGCTTTTGCCGCGTCCACTTTAAACGAAGTATACGTGGCGTAGGGCTCTTGTCCGGCGGTGCTTTTAGGCGTAAAAGAAACATCCCAATCGCCGCTGTGGGCCGACGTAGGCACTTCAAACGATACTTCAAAGCCCCCGTTTTGCGGCGTAACCGTGCGGGAAAGCACTTCCGTTCCGCTTCCGTCCGATACGCTTAGCGTACCGCTCAAATTGACCGGAAACACCCAACCATTTTGTTTCCACTCACGCACAATCCCTTTCAGGTAAACGGTTTCGCCCGGGCGGTAAATACCGCGGTCAGCAAACAAAAAGGTGCGTTGGGTTTCCCGTTGCGGATTGTATGTATAACTGATATTAAAACGCCACGGCTCCAATCCTTCGTCCAATTCGGTACTGACAAATCCGTCCCCTCCGGCACTGGAGACAAACGCATACAATTTCGGCGCGCCCCACGATGGCACTTGCGTATCCAGTTTCGTCCAACCCGGCGCCCGGGCCAGGCCGTTCATATCGGTAGAACCCGACCATAAAATCGTGTTGGTACGGTCGCGCAGTTCCACGGTTAAATTAGGCATCGGCTCACCGGTTTCCAAAGAGGTAACCCACAACAATATATCTTCCGGAGACACTTTAAACGTCAGGCCGACGTCGGTTAAATTGGTGGTGGAGGACACCCAACAATCTTCACCGTTGCGGGTCAGTTTAAGTTGGCTAAACACCAAACTATCCTGCGCCGTAGGCGAAAAACGGGACAAATCCAAATATGTTTTTAATGTTTTATCCTTCACGTCTTTGAACACATACGGCCCGCTGAAAGTAGTTTGGGTAAGCGGCTTTTCGGCGCAGTAGGCATTGTCGGTAGCGGTTAGGAAAGGGAGGTAATTGTCTTTATTAAACCGCGCGGCACGCACAGTGATAGCGGGCATGTTAATCACATCAATGGGCAAGCGGGCCGGGAAGTAACTTTCCAATACGCCGTAGCCGCCTTTAAAATCCACCGCCGGGCAGTAACCTGTATTGGTAACGGTAAACGTATAATCTCGGCCCAATCGTCCGCCGTAAATATCGGTCAAATCTTTATCCAGCGTAACGGTAACGGTTTGGCCCGGGCGCAACTCCAAAAAGGAAAGCGGCGTGTGGAAAAAAGCCACTCCGTTTTGTTGTTCTTCCGGCGTTAAACGGTATTTTTCTAACCACATTTTTTTGGAAGAATCGGACAGAGATTTAAACGGCGGAACCACCACTTCGCGTCCCAATGCGTCCAATTCCTGCGACGTCAGTTTTCTGACGGCTCCAGCCGGTTCCACATGCGCAGCCGCCACTAAATCGCGCATGCGCACAGGCGCGGAAAACCGCACTTGCGGCATAAACGGCAGACAACCCGCCGCGTCCGTACCCCTCACGCGCAAATCGGGATACGTAACAAAAGAGGTAGTATACGCTTTGGCCAACCCCAGGTTTCCTCTCGCGGCTTTTAGGCCGGCTTCCAACAGCCACGTATACGCCGTAGCGCGCTTGAGCGGTTGCGCCGGCGTAAAGGCCACCGCGTACGAAGCATCGGGCAAATAGAAAAAATACTTTTCATATTCTTCTTGCGTAACGGCGCGGGCCGCCAGTTTAGTATGTTCCCCGTCGGGTGCAATAAGATACGTAAACGCGGCCACCTGTTGCGGCGCCATCGGCAAGTTAAACCCGGCATACAAGGTGGGAGTCAGCGTAATCCAATGTTCGTTAGGTTGCGGATAAATTTGCCGCACTTGCGGGCGCGGGGTAGTGAACGAAAAGCGGTACGGGGCGGCCAATTTTTCCCCGGATACTTGCGACGTAAACCCGCGGTTAACCTGCACCGTAAAAGCGGTGGCTTGCGGCCAGTTTTCGCGCGGCTCAAACAAAACGGTCTGCGTCCCCACAAAACGGCACGTGCCGTCTACCGCAGGGGTAACAGACACGGGGCAATCTTTCCCGGCAAACGCAGCCGATTGGCTCAACGCTGTGACCGGTTGGTTAAACGTAATGCTAACGGCTTGGCGGCCGACTTCGCCCAAGGCCCCCTTGGGAGTGGCCGAAAGCACTTTGAGCGGGGCCGCATGGACTCCGACAAATAAAGAAATAAACAAAACAACTAACGTAACCGGTTTACGCATAAAATCCTCCTCGTATTTCTTTTATTTTACCATATTGTATGACATAAAAATCCCCCAGGAAACCCCCGGGGGAAACACACAAACAAATTATAACGCCACTACTCTATTGGCATTTGAATTTAGCAATTTTCCAAATGCCTTTACAGCGACGGTCGGAGGACGATCCGCCAACCAACACAAACATCTTCTGCTCAACCGTCCTACCGTAATTTACGGTGCTGGAACACGGCGGCGCGCTAACGATCACATCCGAATTTTGGTAGGCACTGGGCCGCATGGGTTTATAGATATTATTCCAGTTGACGGCATTTACCACCAACAATTTGGCCGAGACCGAACCCGGATGCGTATGCGAAGACACCGTGTTTGGATTTCTATCCCACGAATCCGCAATTTGTAACCGTTGGGAGGAAGAATAATAACATTGTGTATCATCAACTCCGTATATATGCGCGATAACGGCCCCAAACACCTTGATATCATACCCGTTGTTATTCCAAACATCATGCCCGTTGCTATATTCGTTATCGTACTCACTGATCCACGTCCACCCTATGTGACACTCCGAAATATCCCACGCTTCTCCGTTAGGATACGAATAAGTAGTTTGCATTTGCCCGTTTACACACGTTTCGGAAACAGTGTACTTGCGTTTTTTATAGTGTGCAGGGTCGTTGTCGCACGGGACACGTTCCCAATCCGTATAAGTACTATCTTCCGTTAAACAACCCAAATTACACCCGGTCCCTCTGGTAAGGGCCAAGACTTTCACTTTTAACGTGGGAGATTGTTCCGTTTGCGGCGTCAACGTGCGTTCCACCCATCCCAGCGAACAAGCGGCTGTGGATTCAAAATTTTGAAATTTGACCGTTGTTACCGCACTGGGAGTAGTAACACAATTGGTATCGGCCGGACAATGTTGTATCCGACTTGGGTAGGGGATATCTATCCCGGCCAGTTTGAACCCTTTGGTAGAAGTATCTTCCCTCCAATTGTTTGCGTTTAGCAACTGCACCCCTTCCCCAGCATTACCGGTAATGTTTAACGTGTTTACATTAAGTCGGTTGGCATATTGCACCAAATTACTATTGGCTTGCAACATATTTATAAATGAATCGGACGCCGATGACGTGGGCCCGCCGGACATTTGCATCAGTCCGCCGTTCATCGTTACTCCCATGGCATAGGAAGAAGGGGCTATTACCAAGCCGCTAACCGAACAAGTTCCGGCTACGCACCCGGCATTATCCACATTTTTGACAAACGTGGCCGAAGGCATACTGATAAATGTTCTCTCCGCATTTCCGTTTACGTTACCAAGGGAAAACAAGTCAAAAAGTCCCGGAGTAGGATACGTTAAATTAACCTGCCCCCCGGCTTGCGAACCGTCGTCCGCCAACGGCTCTGCCCCGATGTTCAAGGTCGTCACTTTTAAGCCGCCTTGCAACGAAGTTTGCCCAGCCACTTTGAGGTGCTCATAGTCCCCCAACCGGGCCGGATTAAACGACACGGAAGAAACATTCTCCGCCCCGGTCCAAACGGCAAGCGCCAAAAATAAAATTACCGCACTTATTTTTTTCATACAAACTCCATATAAAATCAAATTTAATATCCCGCAAAACCTCCTTTATAAGTCTACAAGATAAAAGGCAAAAAAACAAGGGGAATTTTCAGCCCGCTCCGAATTTGGTAAAATAGGAATTATCCTGCTTATCAGGCAAGCAAAATGAAACACATCTCCAAAAATCCGTTTAAAGACAAAGCCCTCTCCCGGTTGCTTATCCGGTTTTCCGCACCGGCGGTGGCGGGAATGTTCGCCAATGCGTTGTACAACATTATCTCGCGTATTTACGTCGGGCAAGATGTGGGAGCGGCCGGGTTGGCGGGTATTACGTTACTGTTTCCGTTGGGGCTTATTTACATGGGGTTTAGTGCGCTTATCGGGGTGGGTAGTAATGCGTTGTTTTCCATTCGCCTGGGCGAACACCAAACCGAGGAAGCCCGCCGCATTTTAGGCAACGGATTTATTTTACTGACGCTTGTTTCCGGCGTGCTGACGTTACTGAGTTATTTATTTTTAGACCCCATTTTGGCCTTACTTGGAGCCGATAGCGAGGTCCTGCCGTTGGCCCGGGCGTATGCGCAGGTGGTTTTTCCCGGGTATTTGCTGTTTGGCATTGGGGCAGGCATGAACCATTTTATCCGTTCTTCCGGCCGCCCGAAAACGGCTATGGCCACGCAACTGATCGGTGCATTTATCAATTTAGTTTTCGGTCCGCTGTTTATTTTTACTTTTCGCTGGGGGATACGCGGGGCCGCCGCCGCCACGGTATTGGGACAAGCCATTTCGTTTATGTGGGTGATGTGGTTTTTCCTACGGGGAAACACCATGTACCGTTTGCGTTTAACGTATTGCAAACTTAAAAGGCGCATTATCCTGGGGTGCATGGCTATTGGGTTTTCGCAATTTGCGTTCCAGTTGGCCTCCAGCGCACTAAACTTTATTTTAAATCACGCGCTGTTGCAATATGGCGGAAATTTGGCCGTGTCTGCCGTCGGGATTGCGGTCAGCGTCAACACACTAGTACTAATGCCGCTGTTAGGAATTTCGCAAGGGGCGCAGCCGCTTATCGGCTATAACTACGGCGCACGCAAGTATAAGACGGCTATCCAAACCCTTAAAATGGCCTTACGCTGGGGTATGTATATCACAACGGCGGGCTTTGTGATAATTGAAATGTTTGCTGTGCCGATTGCCGCTATATTTAATTCCACAGACACTGCGCTAGTAACTATGGCTTCACGCACGATACGCATTTTGAATTGTTTACTGCCTATCTTACCTTTGCAAGTAATGGCGACCAGTTTCTTCCAGGCCATCAATCAACCGGTCAAGGCGGCCTTTTTAAGTTTATCACGCCAAGTACTGTTGGTCATCCCGCTGGTGCTGATATTGCCGTTATTTTTCAAATTATCCGGTGTTTTTTACGCCCCCGTCGTGGCAGACCTTATTTCCACGTTACTGGCAGTGTATTTACTGCACACCTTTTTTGCCAAGCATAACTTGCGGTTGTTCGGAAAAGCAAAAAATTAACCCCCAACAACCAGGCCCACGCGCGCGTTGCTTTTGCTACAATACTAGTAATGATTATCTTGGATAAAAATTCACTCCCCGCCAGCACGTTTGGTTGCGGCCCCGGGCAATCCTTGCCCTCGTTGCGTTTAACGCCACTGGCAACCACCCGTTTTGAACGCAGCCACCGCGCCCCGGACTTGATACGCGACGTATATCAACACGCCGCCGAACAGTTGCGCATCTGCTGGACGTACCCCCCGAATATACGTTATGTTTTTT